>DSEL01000153.1 GCA_011056645.1 Candidatus Atribacteria bacterium | reverse complement strand
CCTTTGCATAATTATGTAGTCTGATAAATTCTTCGAAAAGACTTTTTATATTACTTAAATTAAGTATTATATTAATAACTTTTCTAAATAATATACTACTTTTGAAATTTAGTCAAATAACATTTGTGCGTTATCCAGGATATGCTATACAATTTTTAAATTATGGTTGTTCTCAGTATATTAGAAAAGTATTAGAATTATTAGAAATAGATCCTGAGAAGATAGAATGGAGGTTTAATGATGACTGGACACCATAACACTCTGAAAGTGGAAAAGATAAATTACCAAGTTTTAAGAAAGATCAATCCGGAAGCGGTCAGATTAGCCGTAATCGAATATCTTAAAATCAATAAAGTAATATATCTGTAACCTTTGGGGGGCAATAATTAATAGTTTTTGTAAATCTTACGAAAATGAAAACCGTAGACGGCATAGGTTATAGCCGTAGGTAAGAGTTGCGGACGACGAAACAAGGTCCAGAAAAAGATTTTCCAATAATAAAATCTTTCCTTCCCTATGATACCCAACTGCCAGACAGATTTTAGGAAAGCAGTAATATACCAAAGATGAAATTGATATCTTTTCTTTTTTAAAGGTTTCATATTTTTTAAAAGCGTCAGGAGACGTTCATAGTAACATTTAGGGGAATAAATGGTATTGAGAACTCTTTTATAACCAGCAATAAGTGCTTTATAATTCATTTTGGGAATAAAATTAATGGAAAGGTCAGTGTTGTCACCTGTGGCTTCTTTTAATAATCTATTCTCTTTTACCAGTCTCTGGTAGAGTTTGGTGCCTCGAGGAGCATTTAACAATCCGACCATAGCACTTACAATACCACTTTTTTGGATAAATTCAATTAGTTTCTCGAAAATTAGCGGCGTATCATTATCAAAGCCCATAATGAATCCTCCGTTAACTATCAAACCGAACTTTTGTATTTTTTTAATACAAGCAATCAGATCGCGATTTTTATTTTGTAACTTGTTGCATTCTGCCAGGCTTTCTTCATTAGGAGTTTCGATACCCACAAATACAGAAGCAAACCCTGCCTTAAGCATCAAATTTAAAAGTTCCTCATCATCGGAGAGATTTATAGAAGCCTGAGTAGTAAAGTTGAAAGGATATTTTCGTTCTTCCATCCAATGAATCATTGCCGGTAGTACTTTATTTTTTAATTCTCTTTTATTCCCGATAAAATTATCATCAACAATGAATACTCCGCCTCTCCATCCCCGTGAGTACAGGCTATCCAATTCTGCTAATATCTGGTCTTTGGTTTTTAATCTCATCTGATGTCCAAAGAGGAAGGTAACATCACAAAAATCACAATTAAAGGGACACCCTCGAGAATATTGAATACACATATTGACATATTTATATATATCGGCTAGTTCCCAAAGCGGAATGGGGGTCTTTTTTATATCGATCCACTGATCTGAGGTATAGATATGTTTAGGGTGTCCTCGTTCTAAATCTTCTAAAAATAGAGGCAGGGTGATTTCAGCTTCATTAAGTATAAAATGATCTACATCATCCCCGAAGTCTTCATACCCGGAGGTAAAGAACGGTCCGCCGGCAACAATCTTAGCTCCCAACCTCTTACATTGAGTAATAACCTTCTTCACCGACTCCTTTTGAATAGACATGGCACTAATAAATACATAATCAGCCCATTTGATGTCTCTATCAATTAATGCTGTTATCGTCATATCTATTAGTTTTTTCTCCCAGTCTTTAGGAAGCAAGGCAGCTACAGTTAATAGTCCCAAAGGAGGAAGACTCGCCTTTTTAGAAATAAATTTTAAAGCATATTTAAAACTCCAGAAGGTCTCCGGGTATTCAGGGTAAACCAGGAGTATTTTCATCTTACTCTTCCCCTTAATTTTATATTTTCTTGCATAGGTATTATACGAAAAGAATTAAAGACATATGGATATTATCTTTCATTCTAGCTTAATGATAATCATTCAACATCTACCGTAAAATATCCTCGTCTTTAAAATAAATTAATATTTTTACTACAGGTTCCCTTCTTCATCAAGTTTAAGTATCCAGGCATCATATCTTCCTGCTCCTTTTGATTCAGTGTATCCCGTAAGAACATAACCTCCATCTGTAGTCTGAATTATACATCTTGCTACATCCTCATCACTTCCACCGAAAGTCTTATCCCAAATCACTTTTCCGTTCTCATCAAGTTTAAGTATCCAGGCATCATATCTTCCTGCACCTTTTGACCAGGTATATCCGGCAAGGGCATAGCCTCCATCCCTGGTCTGGATAATAGAGTTTGCTACCTCTGCTTCACTTCCGCCAATAGCCTTATCCCAAACTGTCTCTCCGTTCTCATCAAGTTTGGCTACCCAGGCATCATATCCACCTGCTCCTTTTGATTCAGTATATCCGCAAACCGCATAACCTCCATCTGTAGTCTTAATACCGGAGAATATTTCGTCATTTTGACTTCCGCCAAAAACCTTATCCCAAACTGTCTCTCCGTTCTCATCAAGTTTGGCTACCCAGGCATCTTCTCTTCCTTGATCTTTTGATTGAACAAAACCAAAAAGAATAAAACTTCCATCTTCCAGCTGAAGTAAGGTATTTGCTTCATCCCAGCCAATCCCACCAAATATCTTATCCCATTCTATATTTAAGGTTTTATTAAGCTTTATTATCCAGATGTCTACTTCACCCCATTCTTTATCACCGGTATATCCACAGACTGCATAACCTCCATCTTGTGTCTGGATAATGGAAAATATTTCGTCATCTGTTCGTTTAGCAAAGGTATTGTCCCATACTTGGTTTCCTCTGGCATTCAGTTTTATCACCCAGGATTTTTCTCCGGATGCTATTGATTGGGTCTTCCCGGCAACAACATAGCCTTTATCGTTGGTTTGAATGATAGAGTATATTACGTCAGCTTCACTTCCGCCAAAGGTTCTATCCCATTCTACACTTCCATCTTCATAAAGTTTTATTACCCAAAAATCCTGTCTTCCTGCACCTTTTGACCAGGTATATCCGGCAAGGGCATATCCACCATCTTCAGTTTGAATAATAGAATTAGCCATATCTGCTTCGATTCCACCAAAAGTCTTATCCCAGGTAATAACCTCTCCTGCTGTATAACCTAGAGAGCAAAAAGAAATAAATACCACAACCACGATAATAATGATTAATTGGAAATCTATAACTCTTCTCATCGTATACACCTCCTCTTCAAAATAATATTATTTTAAAACTTCACTCCTTAATTTTCACTCCTCATTTATTTTATAATATCTTTGATATTTATTCAATTGAAAGGCTAATCTTCTTTTTTTGATACTTGACAATAGTAGTATTTTAATATAAATTTAAAAACGCTTTAGCTTGCAACCTGAATCCAAAACACTATCATTCAAAATAAACAATTGAGGAGGGAACAAAAATTGAACTTAATTGACTTTGGAACTTTAATTCCCTTCGTCTTGATCACCACTTTCACCCCGGGACCCAATAACTTGAGCTGTGCCTCCATGAGTATTAATTTTGGCATAAAAAAAACTATGAATTACATCTTTGGAATTATTAGTGGATTTTTTTTACTGCTATTGCTCTGCGGATTTTTTTCTAACTTACTTTTTACCACTATTCCCTCTGTCGAGCCGATAATGCGGTGGGTTGGAGCGACATATGTACTCTACTTGGCATATAGCACTTTCAAAGCTGGTTTTTCCTTTAAAGAAAAGTCCAACCAATATCTCTGGGGTTTTTATAAAGGGATATTACTTCAATTTATAAATCCTAAAGGAATCATTTATGGTCTAACTCTTTACTCGGTCTTTTTAAATCCCCTTATTGGTAATCTTCTTTATATTGTTCTATTTTCTTTGGTTTTTTCTCTAATAGCTTTTAGTGCTGTTTTAACCTGGGCTTTATTCGGAGCGATGATCAACCAATATCTTCATCAACTAAAATTAAGAATTATTATTAACGGTATCTTATCTCTTCTTCTAGCCTATACTGCAGTAAAGATTAGCGGTATTCTTCCCTGACTGAATTATTTTTTAAAAGTAAAGCCCTAAAACCATAAAATGGCTAGGGCTTTAACTGTTGATATTACTATTTACTATTTCAATTCTCTTACTTATCTTTTCCTTTTCCTTTATCTTTCCCTTTATCTTTCCCTTTATCTTTTTTTCCACCACAGCAAGGCATCAAAATCACCTCACTTTCTCAATAATATAAAACTATAGTAAAATAATCAATGAAATTTATCGACCATTTATAGTAAAGTATATACAACAAAAGAAATGTTTTGTCAACATCTTTAATTTTTAATCCAAGCTTATTCTCTTATTTTATTTATTTTACCTCTTGCAATAGAAGCAAATATACCCAAAAAACAAAGCAGGGCAAGTATAATAAAAGTTGCTTTAAAACTGATCATAAAATTTGGATGGTTATTGCGGCTGATCTGAATATTCCCCATATAAAATACCATCACCAAGGAAGTGATCCCCATACTAAAGGCCTGCCCTACTGAACGAGCCGAACCAATAATCCCAGATGCAACACCATAGTATTTTTTGCTTACCGAACTCATGATTGCGTTAGTATTCGGAGATGAGAAAAGGGCAAAACCAAAACCGACTACCGATAATGCAGTAATAATATACTCTATGCCGGTATTCTCAGTTAGAAAGATAAAAAAGGCGAGACCAATTGAAGTTACCGCCATACCCAAAGAAGCAACTATTTGAGGCTCAATTCGGTCTGACAACCCGCCCGCAAGAGGTGAGAATAAAGCCTGAACCAGGGGTTGTGCCACCAGGATTAACCCCGCCTGCTGGGGATCAAAACCTTTAATATATTGCAAATAAAGGCTCAAGAGATAGCTAATAACAAAAGTCGCACTATAATTAATCAATGCTGCAAGAGACGAAAAGGTAAGTATTTTGTTGTTTTTTATTAAAGTCATGTTAAGTATGGGATTTTTAACTCTATTTTCATATAAACCAAAAAGGACCACTAATATGAATCCTATGAGCATGAGTATAGGACCCCAAAAGGAGCGAACCAGAGAAAGGCCATATACTACCCCGAAAAGACCAATACTATAAATTATAGAACCTTTATAATCAAACTCCTCGTCCTTTGCTTCAGCCCAGTTTTGCTTTAAATTCAATAAAATAATGATAACCATTATTCCTATTGGTACAACTAAAAAGAAAATACTTCTCCAGCCCAAATATTTGGTTAATAATCCACCTAAAAATGGTCCGGAAGATAAACCGATATAAGTTGCAGCTACATTAATTCCAAGTGCCCTGCCCCGATCCCCTTTAAAAAATACCGAGCTTAGTATTGACACCAAAGTTACAGATACCATGGCACTGCTTATTCCCTGCAGAACTCGGGAGGCAATTAACATGTCTGGATTAAAGGATAGTCCGCAAAGTACAGAGGAAAGAGTAAAAAATGACATTCCATATAGAAGAAGCCTCTTTCGGCCAAAGATATCTGCTAATCTTCCAAATGGCAAAATAAAAATAGCTACAGATAACATAAAAGATAACACAACCCAATTCAGTAAAACGGTATTCATGGCAAACTCTTTACCTATAGAAGGTAAGGCTATATTAACAGATGACACCATAAATGGTACAATAAAAGCTCCTAAAGTAGCTATCAATAATACTATTTTTTTATTTAATTTATCTTCCATTACTATTTCTCCAGTCTAACTCTCTTCTCCACTGACATCATCTTTGCTTAAAGTAAAACTGAGGATTGTAAAATTCGAATTTAGGCTTTCGGTTACAAAAATTTGGGGAATCTTCCAGGTATTTACTCCGATAATACCCGGTGGAGTTTTTTCTTCTTCAAGACCTTAAGCCGGAAAAAGTCCTCCCTCTCCTTTTCTTCCAGGACTTCGGAGATAAACTTCACCAGGTTTTCGTACTTGGGTATCTGGATGTTCTTCAGAGCATTAGTCCTTTTTTGGGTCCTTTTTATTTCTATGGCCAGTTTATACACTGAATCCTCTATTTCTGCCAGTTCATAGAGTAGATATTTCACCTGGTGAAATTTTTGTAGAGCTACATCCAGAGCTGTATTGGTATGATAAAAACTGTAGTAAGGAACGATCTCGCGCTTTTCGTACTTTATTTGAGGAATTTCAACACCCATAACACTATAGCTAAGAATGCTAAATTCAGTAGCTTCAGGTATAGACCTGGCCACTTCATGAACTTCATTTATTCCAATGGTAATGTTGGCCACAGTTAGAGCTTCATAAGCATCTTTGAAGATATCTCGCATTTTTTGTTGAATTTCTTTAGCCCTGTCCATAAATTCCATCATCTCTCTAATGAGTACATTCCTCTTTTTATCCAAAAGTTCGTAACCTTTTTTGGAAAAGTCCAGAGAGATTTGTGCAGCTATTAGATTGGCTTTAGTTGAAGCAATGTTTTCTTGCATTCAAAATTACTTCCTGAAATATTTTTTTATCAGAGAAGGATCTATTCTGGTGAGTTCCTTTTCAGGCAAAATCCTAAGAAGCTCCCACATTATTTCCAGAGTCTGATTTATATCTCGATGTTCTTCAAAGTCTTGTTTTGCAAACTGTTCTTCAAACTGCCGACCAAAGTGCATATACTTACCGTCTATCTCTGAAAGCTCATCTTCCCCTATGATCTGGGCCAAAGCTCTTATCTCCTGGACCCTGGAGTAGGAGGAAAAAACTTGGTTTGCCACATCAGGATGGTCTTCCCGGGTGTATTTCTCACCAATGCCATCCTTCATGAGTCGCGACAACGATGGGAGGATATTAATAGGAGGATAAATTCCCATTTGATATAGTGACCTATTCAAAACTATTTGCCCCTCGGTGATATACCCGGTCAAGTCTGGTACTGGATGGGTGATATCATCATTGGGCATAGTAAGTATGGCTATCTGGGTAATGCTTCCTTTAGATCCCTTCAACATCCCTGCCCTTTCATAGAGGTTAGCAAGGTCTGAATAAAGGTACCCCGGATATCCCTTTCTGGAGGGCACTTCTTCTCTGGCTGAAGAGATCTCCCTCAATGCCTCACAGTAACTGGTAATGTCGGTCATTATTACCAATACATGCATGTCACATTCAAAAGCAAGATACTCGGCAGCAGTAAGGGCACATCTGGGAGTGATAATCCTCTCCATGACCGGATCATCGGCCAGATTTAAAAACATGACCACCCTGCTCATAACCCCAGCCTCTTCAAAATCTTTCCGAAAAAAATTAGCCTCGTCGTGCTTTATACCCATAGCTGCAAAAACCACCACAAAGCTATCTACCTCTTCACCCGAAATCCTGGCTTGTCTGGCAATCTGGGCTGCCAACTGATTGTGAGGAAGGCCATCTCCTGAAAAAATAGGTAACTTCTGACCCCTAATTAGGGTCATAAGACCATCTATAGACGAAACCCCGGTCAGGATGTAGTTTCTCGGGTAAAGTCTTGCTACAGGGTTCATAGGCCGGCCATTTATGTTGTAATTTTTATGGGAATATATCTCTCCAGCACCGTCTATAGGCTTTGCCGTGCCACTAAAGACTCTGCCGAGAATTTCACTTGACATAGGTATTTCCATAGGTTTTCCGGAAAAACTCACACTGACACCATCTAAAGAAATGCCTGATGTCCCCTGAAAAACCTGTATGATAACTTTTCCTCTATCAATCTGAACTACTTCACCCATTCGGTGTTCTTTGTTAGACATCTCTAGATCTACTATTTCACCATAGACCGCATCTTTGACTTCATCCATAATTACAAGAGGGCCTTCAGCTTTTTCTAATTTTAAATATCTAACTTTCATCTGCTTTACCTTCCTTGTATAAGTTCTCTATGCTGTCGTAATAATGATTTATCCGGTCGATAAGCTCCTGGAAGAGCCCGGGTTTTGCTTCAGTAGCATTGTATTTCATCATGATTATTTCGGAAAAAAGCTTCTCATCTTTAATTTTAGAAAGGGGTATGCTCTTTTTTACGCAGGAATATGCCCGGTCATAAAGCTGATCAATTACCTTGAGCATACTATACTGACGGGAAAGAGCCACATAGAAATCCTGGGGATGATAGGCATTTTGCTGGAGATATCCCGTCTTTATGATTCTGGCTATCTCCAGTATAACCCTCTGGTCATCCGGTAACACTCCCTCTCCTACCAGTTTTACAATGTCCATAAGTTTGTTTTCTTCTTGAAGAATCCCCATCATTTTAGATCTGATACTTAACATATCTGATGCCACATTCTCTTTAAACCAATCTTTCAACATAGGAATATAGCTGCTGTAGGATAAAAGCCAGTTTATGGAGGGGAAATGCCTGGCATGAGCTAGCTCTCGATCTAGTGCTAGAAAAGCCCCTACGACCCTCTTGGTGGACTTGGTAACCGGTTCTGAAAAGTCTCCACCTGCCGGAGAAACCGCTCCGATTACGGTAATAGATCCCTCGCTCCCATTTAGGTTTTTGACATATCCTGCCCTCTCATAAAATGCTGCCAACCTTGAGGCAAGATAAGCAGGGTAACCTTCTTCAGCAGGCATTTCTTCAAGTCTACCGGAAATTTCTCTCAGAGCTTCAGCCCATCTGGAAGTAGAATCAGCCATAACTGCCACATTATATCCCATATCCCTAAAATATTCAGCTATGGTGATACCGGTATATATAGAAGCCTCCCGGGCTGCCACCGGCATATTGGAGGTATTGGCTATTAGTACGGTCCGGTCCATCAAAGGATGGTCAGTTTTGGGGTCTTTTAACTTAGGGAAATCTTCCAGAACTTCGGTCATCTCGTTACCACGCTCACCACAACCAATATAAACAATGATATCAGCATCACTCCACTTGGCTAACTGGTGCTGAGTAATAGTCTTTCCGGTGCCAAATCCCCCGGGGATAGCAGCAGTACCACCCTTAGCCAGGGGGAAGAAAGTGTCTATAACCCTCTGCCCGGTTACCAGTAATTTCTCTATAGGCATCCTCTGAACTATGGGTCTTGGCTGCCTTACCGGCCATTCCTGAACCATCTTAAGCTCATGCTTTTTACCATCTTCATCCAAAACAACCAGTGGATCCTGAATGGTATAGGAACCGCTTTTTGCTGTACTTACCACTCTACCTTTTATCCCTGGAGGAACCATAATTTTATGAAGTATAATAGCTGTCTCCTGAATTTTTGCAAAAACCTCCCCGAATTTTAAAATATCTCCCGGTTTTACCAGAATCTCCACATCCCATAATTTTTTCTCGTCTATGGATAGGAGACCTATACCTTCAGGGATAAATTTAAATCCCGAATTATATATCTTGGAGAGAGGCCTCTCGATGCCATCAAAGATATTACCTATAATGCCTGGCCCCAGCTTTAAGGAAAGAAGTTTTCCAGTGCCATACACTTTTTCTCCCATTCCCAGGCCTGAAGTCTCTTCATATACCTGGATAGTGCCCAAATCATTTTCCAGAGAAATGACCTCACCTATTAGCTTTTTTCCACCCAACATCACCATTTCTCGCACCATGAAATCGTCCATATGGTCGGCTCTTATTACCGGGCCATTAATATAGATAATGTTTCCTTGCCTGGTCATTTTAGCGCTCCCTATTTAACCACGAAGACAGGATTTCTCCCGCTTGCTTATTGCTCTCTTCCAGGATAGTATTTACAGTCAAATCTATCTCCATCCTGCCATCACCACTTTCTACAAAAACCCCGCCGATCAGGTTGTCAACAACCTCAATTTTATAAGTAGCCTCATTTCTGAAAGACTTTATGGCTTGTAAAATGACTTCCCGCTTGTTTTCAATATCATCCTTACTAAAACTAAAAATCACGAATTGGTCATTAGAAAACTTTGATAATATTTGTTTTATGGCTTCCTCTAAAAATCCCACATATTCTGCTGTACCAATAAAAGCCCTGATTTTTTTCTTAACTTCGTTCATGATCCTTTCGGCAAATTCCTGCCTCTTTTTCAATACTGCCAGGTGCATGGCAGACCGGGTCTTTAAAATAGTCTGCTGCTTTTTGTTTTCAGCATCTTTTTTGGCTCTCGTTATACTATTCTCTTTTCTTTCTTCATTTTCCTTTATCATTTCAGTTTTCCGATTTTCATAATATTCCACCAGCTTTTTTTGTTTTTGCTGAAAATCAAGTTCTATTCTCTCTATAACCACCTTCGTGAAAAGAGAAATTTTATCTTCAATCGTACCGGACATATCATTCACCTCAAATCTTAAGTCCTATGGATTCTCTTATATACCTGGTTAAAAAGTCGGGAGGCCTCCTGGTGCCGTGTCTGTCGGGAATCTCAACTATTATGGGAAGGTTTTGTGAAACTTTCATTTCGTTTAGTTCCAGTTGAACCCTTTCCGCTAATAGTTCGGTTATAAATAGAATTCCTATATCCCGTTTTTCCTTTATCTTTGCCAATTCTTTCAATATTTCTTCCCTTTCGTGGACTACCACTCCTTCTACACCAGATAACCTCATGCCGGTTAAGGTATGGGTATTGTCGCTTAGCAAAAAGACTTTCATAGTACCCCTCTATAGTCTACCCAGTATCATGATAGAAACAATAAGCCCATATATGGCAATACCTTCGGCTAAACCCACAAATATAAGGGTTTTACCCAGAATATTCGGATCCTCCGAAACAGCTCCCAGTGCAGAGGAGCCTACAGCTCCCACTGCATAACCTGCCCCAATCGTGGCAAGTCCGGTGGAAAGTGCTGCTGCTATAAATCCCATTCCCGATGGAGAATTTGTTGAAGATTCAGCTCTGGCAATATCAGGTATCAAGAAAAATAAGAAAACTCCTACCAGTATTACATAGATCAATAAACTGACTCTCACTAATTTTCTGATCCTCTTTATATTTGTTTTGTCTTTCTTTAAATATACATAGAATCCCGCTGCAATAGTCAATCCCGATATGGCTACGGCAATAAACAATACTGCATACATTCCTAAAACCCCCTCTATTTCAAATTTATAATGTTATAAAGTTATATGCCCCTATACCAAGGGGAATAACCCTTTTATGATTTAAACTTATTTTCCTGCTAGCAGATAAACCATCTTTTATTTGTACTGGGATATATTCTATGCCGTCTCCCCGGTAATATTTGGTAAAGAGTTCGTAATATTCCAACCGCAAAGCCTGAATAAAAACTATCAGGCCTTCTAAAGCGATAATGACTATATTTCCCAATATCAATACTGCCAGGTTTCCCCATGAGGTACTCATCATCCCAGCTAAGGTGGCAAAGGCTATATAAAGTCCCGCATGGTTCAAGGCAAAAGCCCCAACCCTTAGAAAGGATATGGTATTGGACAGCATTGAAAGTAGGGTCTCTATTACTCCAAAACCCTCTTCTACATAGTAATTTGCCGGAGATTCTCTATAGAGCTTATCGTTATGGGCAAGCTTGTTAGATAAAGGCTCTTTAAATAACATTAAAAGAAGAAGACCAACCATAATATAAATCAATATCGGCATTATGTTACTATGGGTAACGAAAACCCGAAATATTGTATATAACAATATCAGGTAAAAGACAAGTCCTGCTGCACCATTTCTGCCGAAAAGGCCTTCTTCCATGTTTTTTTCAAGTCTGGAATTTATTATATTAAATATATAACCAATTAAAATAAGTACTACACCAAAAACCACTGCGGCTACCAGCATGATATTTATATTTTCCATTGGCCTGATGATAAGCGGCGATAGGATTTCCTCGGAACCGAAAATGCTGCCGTAAATGAAACCAAAAATAGTAGAACTTAATCCTATCCTGCTCAAAATTCCTCCCAGGCCAGTACTCTTCCATACAAGCTCTAAAATAAGACCGGAAAAAAGCAATATAAGACCCTGGCCCACATCACCAAACATCGCTCCAAAGAGAAACATGTAGGCTAAACCGAAAAATACCGTTGGGTCTTTTTCGCGATAAGCGGGAGTACCATACATCTTCACCAGCATTTCAAAAGGTCTAAATAGTTTGATATTGATCAGCTTTGTGGGGGGGATTATGCCCGAACTAGATTTATTTACATCATCTACTAAAATAATCACCTGGTCCCCGAACTGACTTTCCAGTTCGTTTTTCAGTTTGGATACAGCGCTGACAGGCACAAAGCCAAACATAAAAAATAATTTATCACCTATGGCGATCTCTGATTTGAGTTCTTCAATTTTTTTTTCCATTTCCAGCCTGGAATAACCTTTTTCTAAATCTTTAAGGTATTTTAACCTATAATCTTCCAAGGATTTTTTCAGGGATTCTATTACCTTTTGATCTTCACCTATGCTTTGGGTAAGTTCCTCTATAATTTCTGCGGCAGTACCTTTAAATTCTCTGGGTATATTTAGAAGGGTATAATTAAGAGAACTAAAAATTTTTTCCAGGGTTTCTTCCAGACTTACCGGAGTTATGGAAGCCACTATGACATATTTGCCTTCCACCGCCACCTTTAATACGACTGCTGGTATGTTTTCGTAATTCTTCTTGAGTTTATCGTAATTTGCCCTGGAGATCCTTATAAGCCTGAATACAAGATACTTCATATCAATAAACCGGCTTATATCTATGTTAAGCCTGGAGAGATATTTAAGATTGTTAACGTATTCTCTTTTTTTATCGATTAAGCGCACCTTTTCTTCTATCTCATCGGCAGTGGAGCGGACCTTGGTGTAGATGTGCGAAAATTGCTTTATAAAATTATCATACTCATAATCCTCACCTAAAAATTCCGCGCTTAATTGGGGTTTTATATTAAAAAGATTGAGTAATAATTTTACCACTTCTTCGTCTTTAGTAAAATCACGCTTTGAAGAATAAGGTCTTAGGAAAGGTTCTTCTTCCAAGGCTTCTATGTTTTTCTCACTGGGAGGAAGAAAAAAATCGGTGGAATTCACTCTGGCCAGAGCGTTGATCATGTGCATACTTCCATTTAAAGTCACCAAACGTAAAACCTTGTTTAAAAGATTATTTTTACCTATAACTCCCATAATTTTCATTTTTTCTACACTCATAAAAACATCTCCTTGAACTAAGCCGCTTTCACCAGAAATTTCCTGGCTTCTTCCGGTGGAAGATTATATCTTATACTCTCTATGATAGAAATAATATCCTTTATTTCGAATTCAAGTAACCACACATATCCTATGGTTTGGATTATGTTCATGGGGAGCTCACGGGTTAAAGCCTTGAGTTTATAATACATAAACCGATTTATGCGCCTTTCCATATATATATTTGTGGATTTCTCTTCTTCTTTAAACAGAAAACCATAGACCGAATTTATCGTCATCCTGTAGAGCTCTTCAAGGTTCTTGGTATAACACATGTCCTTACGGTTTGCAAAAGTCAGTTTATCTCCATAATTTATGGTGTAGTTTAGAAGCTCTTCGGGTGACAGGTTGTAAAATTTCTTGCCTCGGTATACCCACTGAATATTATAGAGGTCGGCTACCATGCCTTCCCATTTCTTCAGTATTATCCTGTCTTCTCCGGATATATTTAGCTTTCGGCTTTGAATAATATTAAAATAACTCATATCCAAGGCCATCTCAAACCTGAAGAGATTTTCTCTCCTTCCATCTACCAGGGGAATCAGAAACTCAAAAAATTCCGAACCTTCCAAAGAATATATCAAATCCCTAATCGTCCTTGATTTAAAAAGCTTTTCAGGACTAACTCGACTGTATTTACCTAAAAAGGAAAGAGATTTTTTAATAGTTTCTGGCTTTATACCGTTAAAAATACTTCTGGCCAGAACTTTCAAATCTTCTATCTCGTATTTTATATAAAGCGAACGAATAAGAACTTTATAGTCATCCCGGAAATAATGTATTAGTTTATCCATGTTTTTGATCATATTGCGTTTCAGAATATCTTCCAGGTCTCTCCTGCTGACCGTGTCAAGGTGAATTTCCCCTAATAGCTTACCATAGGGAATATCCTCTTTTAAATATCGGGCTACATCGGCCACGGTCTTCTTCTTAAGCATGTTTAAATAGTCTTCACGCTTCAAAAATTCTTTTTCCAGTGCCCTTATCTTGGTGTTTACCGCTGCATAGATAGTAACCTTATCCATGGCTCTCCCAATGGATATCAAAAATCCGCTTTAATATTTCATCAGTCATATTTTTTAGGGATTCCTCAAATTCTCGTTCCATATTCTCCAGGACTTCCCTGGTATTCAACTTCAACTGGTTAACTTCCTGTTGCGCTTCTTTCAGTATCTTTTTTGTAGTTTTCTTGGTTTCCTCTTCAATCTGGCTTGCATAATCCCTGAGCATTTCTTTTTCTTCTTCTTGATATCGGCCTTCCAGTTCCACTAACTGTTTTTTCCTTCTTGCGTTTATATCAGTTGCTCTGGTATCGAGCTCGATGAGCTCTTCCATGATATTTTGCTCTTCCATGATATCACCTTCTTTGAAGTTTTAAAATTCCCTAAAAAGACTTTAAAACCTTTCCACAGGAAACAGATAACTATATAAAAAGGATTATCTTTTAACTAATTTTAAAGTATATTACTCCTATGTTACAAAGTCAATTATTAAGAAAGAAGTTGTCATTTAAAAATTAAAAAGGAGATATCTTTCGATATAATGATATCGTGATTGCCCCGGATGACATCCTATGATGCCTTACAAGTTTAAATTTTTCGTTTCTCTCCCGGGCAACGAACGATGGTTAGCCCGATACCAGTTCACTAAATCTTTTTGAAATCGCATAAATAGAAATATTTTTGACAATTATTATTCATCCTTCCTATAATTATAAAATATGATGCTCTATATCTTGATGATCTATGTTAATATAATGATATAATGACAGTGTTATTGCTGAACATGCTTTTTTTATACAATCTGATATATAAGTACAATAAAAGCGAATCTATGGCAATGAAAAAAAATTAAATAAATTGCTTTAATATGTCATTTAAAAGATAAAAAATACTTTAGAAGAGGTACCATGAGATGAATAATTATCTATTGTCTATGTTAAGCGAACGGAGAAGCATTAGAAAATATAAAAATAAAGAAGTAGAGCAAGAAAAGATAAACAAAATCATTCAGGCTGCACTATTATCTCCGTCTTCTCATGCCAACTATCCCTGGCAGTTTATTGTGGTTAATGATATTAATTTACTGTCCCGGCTGTCTTTATCCAAGATGCATGGCTCTGCATTCTTGTCGAATGCACCCCTGGGAATCGTTGTTACCGCAGACCAGAATTTATCAGATGTCTGGATTGAAGACGCTTCTATTTCTTCTACATTCATTATGATAACCGCACATGCGCTGGGTTTAGGAAGTTGCTGGATTCAAATAAGAAAAAGAATGCATTCAGAAACCAAAACTGCGGAAGAATATATCAGGGAAATACTTAAAATACCGGAAAATGTGAATGTTCTGTCTATTATTGCTCTTGGTTACCCTGATGAAGAAAAAATCCCGAAAAGAGAAAATGAATTATTATATGAACGCGTATTTTATAACACTTACGCAAAAATACCTAATAAGTAATTTGCAGTTGTATTCAGTGAAACCATTTCTTCATGAATTTTTCTGCTCGTTTTCTTACCGAAGGTCGCGAATTATTTAGTTGCCTTTTTACAAATGCCATTATCTTTTTTTGATTTTTTATCTTTTCAAAAATCTTATCAAAAGACTCTATGGCATGTCCGCAAACTACATTATTACACTCAGGAGATAGTTCTCCTTTATACTCATATTTCGCTTTTTCTATTTTTAATATTTCTTCTACAATCCTATCAATTAATTCTGGTTTGGCTTGGGCAATTTTCCATGAATTTCCTACGATATTTACAGCGGTAACCATAATTGGGCCTGTAATAGGGGCATAATACTTGTTAAATATCTTTTCAAACTGTTTTTTTGAATCTACACGACATAAATTCGAAAGGCTAACAACTGCACCCCATTTGATAAAATTATTTTCAGAATCGAGAAATTTTACTAAAAAATCAAAATAAGGATAGACTAATTCCGGCTTTTTTTCACTAACCAAACGAACAATTTTTTCACAACCAAATTTAATACTGCCTTTTTCATTATCAATGGCTGTTATAAGCACTTCGATGAGTTTGGGATTTTTAATTATTTGATTGGCTAATTCATTAATATCCTTTTTTAATTTAATCTGTTCGATAATTTTTTCTTCATTCATTTTTGACCCGTTATCAAAATAATTTACTCAATTTTTCAACTACTTCAGTAATTTGTTTTTCACGATTAGGTTTTAACCAGTTAACAATTGCTGTTCCGCAAATAGTTACTCCTTTGGATTCACATATTTTTTTCATTTGTCCGATTGCACGGGTTCCCCCCAACCATGGGAAAGGAAAAGATTGAGTCACCAAAAAGGCTGTTTTTTTATCCTGAAGTGATTTTATCTGTGACAGGTAGATGGTCATTGCTGATGATAGGGAAAAGCCCTGCACCGGGGAACCAAATACTAGGGCATCGTATGACTCGATATCAGGAAGCGATTCGAATTGGATATTTTTTACCCCGGGTTTTGCTTTACCGATAACTTTTAATCTTTCGATGTTCACAGAATGTCCCGCTTTGTCCAGTTTTTCCTTGAGCTTCTGGGAAACAGAATAAGTGTTGCCGGTTTCAGAATATAAAATAATACCGATGTTCATAATAAATTCCTCCTACTGTTTATTTTTATTATTACAGTTCACTATTCCATAGAATATAAATACCTTTATTTACCTTAAATATAGCAACCAGGTATTATCAATTTTTTCTTATCAATGATAAATATTTATATTTAGGACATCTAAATGTCAACAAATAGAGGTAATGCACTGAACTTCAAAAAAACTTGTTTTTGAGTAAAGGGAAAATAACCTTTTTATACTGTCTTATATCTTAAACCCTAAAAAAACCTTGACTAAATAACCAATGATAAAAGAGAGTATGGCAACACCAATACTGATTGCTGCCATTTCGATAAACCTTTTTTTAAAATTGTAATCATTAGCTACAGAAATATAAAAATTAAATAAAAAAATAATCATAATAGCTATCAGAACCGTCACGATCAAACTGATTACATAATTCACTATTAAAAAATAAGGAATTATTAGAGCTATTACAGTAAAAATATAGGCAATTCCCGTATGTAATGCTGATTTAACTGCTCTTTTTTGTGCTTTCGGTTTCCCTTCCGATTTGATGGATAAATATTCACTTGCTGATAAGGAAAGAGATGCTGAAATACCAGTAATCAATCCCATTAAAGCAATGATTTTTGAATTTTGTATGGATAGGGTAAACCCTGCCAAAGCTCCGGTTAGTTCCACCAGGGCATCATTCAATCCTAAAACAATAGAACTCATATAGGAAAGTTTTTCTATATTCATTAAATGAATAAGTTCAGCTTCATGTTTTTTTTCTGCTTCTATGACTTCTTTCATTTCTGTAATAGTATTGAACATTCTATTATATTTTTTTTGTACTTCTTCCTTGCCTCTTTCTTGAAGTTTTACACCAAAAGTCAATCCAAAAATCCTTGATACAAGACTATAAAAAAATATTCTGAATTTACTCACTTTTAGAGATTTACCAGTATATTCTTTAAATATATCCGCATGGTGTTTTTTATCCTCTGCTATCTTCTTTAGAATTTTAGCATTATCAGGTTCTTTGGCTAATTTAGCCAACCTTCCATATACTTCTTTCCCTTCCAACTCATTTTGTTGTATTGATTTTAGTTCAAGAATTTCAGCATCGTTTAATTTTTTCATATTTAACCTCTCTTTTCTTTAGCAAATAAAAGGTTTTAATGTTTTCATTATTACACTATTTTATACATACGTTATTAATTTTAAAAATCCTTCTTTTTATAAAAAATTAAGAATTAAAATATTCATTAATTCAAAAAATAATTATTTCCATTTTTTCTTTCTTTTAAGATAATTTATACTTTTTTGGGTATAAACTATTTTACACTATTTCAACACAAAATAATTATTTTTTGCAAAAAAGCATTTTTCGATAGTTTTTGATATAATAAAACAATATAATTAACGAGGAAGGTGATGAAATGGATACCATTTTTCAGCGGGGATTACATTTTATTATCATGATTCAACAGATTGACTCACCTTTGCTGGATTCTTTTTTCCGAGGGATTACCTTACTTGGAGATGAATTATTTTACTTGCTTTTATTCTCTTTCCTTCTCTGGTGTGTTGACTTTTATTTGGGAATTAGGGTCGGGATTATCTTTTTATTATCCGTCTATGTCAATACCGGGCTAAAAGAGCTATTTCAGCAGCCTCGCCCTTTTGAAATTTTACCGGAAATTCAAAAATCTCTTGCTTCCGGATATGGTTTCCCCAGCGGCCATGCCCAGTCTTCCCTGGTAGTCTGGGGGAGTATAGCTTACTGGAAAAGGAAACCCTGGATTCGTTACCTTTCTGTTATATTGATTATTTTGATTGGATTTTCTCGTATCTATCTGGGGGTTCATTTCCCCACCGATGTTCTAGGAGGATGGTTATTTGGTGGGCTCATTCTTGGCCTAACTTATTTTATTTCATTAAAGATCAAATTTAATTTTACTCAGGTAAACCTAATATTTAAAATTATTTGTATTACGCTATTCCCGGTAATTTTATTACAAATTCAATCATCACCGGATATTATCAGTTCGGTAGCTGCTTTAACCGGTGTTAGCTATGGTCTGTTATTTTTTTCTTCCTTTATTGGAGGGATTCAACCTGGGAACTGGCTGCAGCGGCTTTTCAGTTTTTTGCTTGGGATTATTGGAATAGGAATATTATATCTTGGATTAAAATTGATTCTGCCTTCGGAAGGCCAACTTTTCTATCAATTGAGTCGGTTTTTTCGTTATCTGTTATTGGGTGTATGGATCAGTTTTGGTGCACCCTGGTTATTTATCCGAATGAGATTAGCTTCTCAAGTAGAGAAAAAACCATAAAAAACGGGAAGATATGGATTTACTTTTTCCCCATATCTTCCCGTTGTACTTTTTATACTTTTATGTCAAACTAAACGTCCTCTTTATTATATTTACCTATTATATTACACTTTCTGTTTCATATCGATTGTATCTATAGTACGAAGATGAAATTTATTTACTTCTGGCAATTTGATACCTAATGTCTCGTGAATTAATTCCTCTATGGTTTCGATAAAAACAAACTGTATATCTTTTTTTATTTCATCAGGAACATCACAAAGGTCCTTTTTATTTTCCAGAGGAAGGAGTATTTTTTTAATACCAGAACGATGTGCCGCTATTACTTTTTCTTTAATTCCTCCTACCGGGAGCACTGCACCTCTTAAAGATATTTCACCAGTCATGGCTGTTTTTGGATCTACGGGTATTCCAGTAAACAGTGATGCTATTGACGTAAATAGTGTTACACCTGCTGACGGACCATCCTTAGGTATAGAGCCCTGCGGTATGTGAATGTGAAGGTCATGTTTATTAAAATGAATTTCCTTCAATTTTAAAACCAGCCTTGATCGAATCAAACTTTGAGATATTTTGGCTGACTCTTTCATGACATCGCCTAACTGCCCGGTTAACATTAACTCACCTTTCCCTGGCATAAAGGCACTCTCGATGAACAAAATATCTCCACCAACCGGCGTCCAGGCCAGTCCGGTAACCACGCCGGGTGGATTTGATTTTTTAACCTTATCATAAATTGAAATTTCAGGTCCTAAAATATCAAATAACATTTCTTCTTTGACAATATAAGGAAGTTTCACTTCATCAACGACAATTTTTTCTGTCGCATGTCTTGCTATCGCTGATAATTGCTTTTTAATTCCTCTAACACCCGCTTCCCGAGTATATTTGTCGATAATCGCCTTTACCGCATCATCTTCAATTTTTAATTGTTCAGACGTAAGTCCATGGCACACCAAAACTTCATCAATCAGATGCTCTTTTGCTATATGAAATTTCTCTGTCGTTGTATAGCTATTAATCTGAATGATTTCCATTCTATCTCTAAGCGGTTCCGGAATTTCCCTCAGCGAATTTGCTGTTCCGATAAAAAATACATCGGATAAATCATAGGGCACTTCCAGATAGTGATCAGAGAATGAATTATTTTGTTCAGGATCCAGGACTTCAAGTAATGCACTCGAAGGGTCTCCCATATTGGAAGCCAATAATTTATCAACCTCATCCAATATAAAAACCGGATTATTAGTTCCTGATTTTTTGATTCCCTGTATAATTCTTCCCGGAAGAGCACCGACGTAAGTCCGTCTGTGTCCCCTTATTTCTGCTTCATCTCTTATTCCTCCGAGACTTATTCTCAGGTATTCCCTTTGAAGCACTTTGGCAATACTTTTTCCCAGACTGGTCTTTCCGGTTCCCGGAGGTCCCACCAGAAGGAGTATTGAACCCTGTTGATTATTTTTAAGCTTCATGACAGTTAAATGTTGGATGATTCTTTCCTTCACTTTATCCAGCCCATAATGATCTTTTTCTAAAATAGTTTTAGCCTCTTTAATATCTACTTCCTTTGCACTACTTTTCCCCCAGGGAAGTGACGTCAATAAATCTAAATAGTTTCTAATTACATTCGTCTCTATACCATTCGGACTTTGATTTTGTAATTTTTCATATTCTTCTCGGGCAATCTCTTTCACATCTTCCGGCATTTTAGATTCATTGATTAGCTGTAAATAATCCTTCTTTTTGCTTTCTGGTTCTTTGCCCTCATTTAATTCTTCCTGTATTGCTTTTAACTGCTCTCTAAGCATTTTTTCTCTATATTGCTTATTGACTTCACCGGTTAATTTTGCATTCATCTCCATTTGAAATTCGATATTTTCCTTTTGTTTTATTAAAATATCTAAAAACTTCAAACTTTTCTTTCTTCTGGATCTAATTTCCAATAACTCTTGTTTTTCAAAACTGGATATACTGATGAATTGCATCAAATAACTTATAAGTTGCTCCAAGTCCTTCATGCTTTGGATATATTGAATATAACTTTCGGAACCTATAAATTTCCCACTAATTTCAGCAGCGAGCGTTTTCACATATTCAAGCATTTGATTTTGCGTATTTTTGTCCAAATCCTCAATATCCGGTGCCATTTCGTATTTACCGACATAGAAATCCTGTTCCTGATATATATTCTTCACTTCTATTCTATCCAATACTTCTACATCGATATCATAGGTTATTTTTGAATCTACTATCTTTTCAATTTTTACAAGACTTCCGATCGTATATAAATCTTTTTCCTTATATGTTTCTGAATCACATCCTTCTTTTAATAGCATTATAATAGCATAGTTATCATCCTGCTTAATTCTTGAATCTATTTTTTCACCCAAGGATTTCTTGATTTTTATCGTACTCTTTATTCTTTTAAACAATACATGCCCAGGCATCGCTATAATAACCAATTCATCTTTCACATGGTTATCTTTCATAATCTTCACCTCGTTTCTTATATTTATTTATGACTATTAATTCTTGCATTTCCATGATTTCTTTTATTAATGCAGCTCCGATTACCTATCAAATGAATATCTCCTTCATATCATAGGAATTATTTAATTTCTTTCAAAATTTCTATTGATTTTTATTTCACATTCGATATTTTCTCTTTTCAATAGCCTTCTGCTTGTAATATTTTTAATAGTTAGTTAAGCTTAACCTAACTTTCACAGTAAAAAAAAGAGAATCTTACACCACTTTTAATAATAATTCTATCAATAAGTTAATATCTTCTTCACTTAAAGAATTGCCCACCTTTCTAATAAAATCCTCATCGGCAAGTTTCTCTAATCTGGCAATCCCTTTACCTTTTTCGGTGAGAAACAGGTAATAAACTCTTGCGTCATGCTTACACTGTTCCTTCTTAATACAATCTAACTGAATAAACTTTTTAACCATTTCGGTGATTGATGGCTTAGATAAATGCAAATCTTCAGCTAATTGGCTTACGGTAACATATTCGTGTTCATCAAATTTCTTTAAATATTCAATCTGTTTGAAGGTTAATTCTGATACATTATACTTATCGTTAATACAAAATCTGCACTCTGTCTTAATTCGCAAAAAACTGTTAAATATACTAAATAAATCATGATATTCTTTCAAAATATCACCTCAATAGTTAGTTAGCCTTTGCCTAACATTCTCTCATAATTAACCTTTTTTGTCAATACTTTTTTATATTTAAAAAAAATATTCTGTTAGAATTTCCAAAAAGAATATTTTATATGTGGTTTAAGTTTAAATTTCAATATAGATCTATTCTTGGTAGTTATTATGTTATTAAAACTAAATTCCATAAACCATGATTAAAATTAATCTAATATATTTTTTTCTTCCCTATTGAAAAAATAATTTATATAGATTGATAACTTTGCTTATTTTTTGTCTACCCTGTTATTGCTATATTTCTATCTCGGTTCCTACATTACAGAAAAAGAAACGATCTCCAAATTCTTGAAGTAATCGCATGGAGGTTTCCAATCCGGTACAATGAGAAACACCAATTTTTTCTAAATCATATTTTTTTAAAGCTTGAATTGTTTTTTTCTTTGTTTCCTCGCTTGCCGGACCCAAATGAGTCCCACCTATAATGACACGAATATGGTTTTGGCCGGTTTTATCAATGATATGATTAATAATATTTATTATGCCTGAATGTGAGCATCCTAAAATAATAATAAGTCCTTTCTCAGTATTTAAAATTAATGTTTGATCATCAAAAATAAGATCTTGAATATAACCTTCCCCAGTTTTAAGTAAAAATCTTTTACCAACCTTTTCAAATTCAGTCAAACGGGGAATTTCTCCGCTCAACATTAAATTTGGTACAATTTCCTTAAAACTAGTATTAAATTTAAATTGAGCTCCTTGGCTTTCTAATATTTCTTGGCGGAAAGGAATTCCGATATTTCTTTCTCTCCCTTCATCTATTACATAGCTGCTTTTAAAAAGATCAGGATGAGCATATACATTTACTTTACCTACTTGTTCTAAAACACTTAAAAGACCACCGGTATGATCACGATGATGGTGACTAATCATAATCCCTTGAATAGTGGAAAGATCTTTTTTAAAGTACAGCGCATTATTAATAATTGCCTTACCTTGACCGGTATCAAAAAGAAAATTTCCCTGATCGCTTTCAATATAGACTGACCAACCATGTTCAGCAATCGCCCCAATTTGGTTAAATATACAATTTTCACAAAGAACCGTCGCTTTCCCCTTCATATCTAATCTCCTTTTTCCAAACAAATGAAAATCTGGTCTCAACAACTTGTCTGTTATCATCCGAGACCATTTTAAAATTATACATCCTGGAACGCAAATAACAATCAGTTTCAAGAGGTTGAACTTCTTCTTGATAATTTTACCCGTAGAATATTTTAACTAGTTTTTTGCTCTCCCTCTTCCGGTTATTTTTTGGCTTAAATCATCCAAAAAAGTATAAAAAATGGGAACAATAATCAATGACAAAAAGGTAGATGAAGTCAAACCTCCGATAATAGTGATCGCCATTGGTGCCCTAAGTTCCGCTCCTTCTCCGATGCCTAATGCCATAGGAACCAGAGCAAGAACCGTGGTAAACATGGTCATTAAAATAGGTCTTAAACGGGTTGTACCTCCTAAAATGATAGCTTCTTTCCTTTCTATCCCTTTTTGTCGAAGTTTATTAATGTAATCGATCAAAACAATACTGTTATTGACCACAATTCCTACCAGCATGATAATACCGATATAAGAAAGTACATTCAAGCTTTTATCGGCTAGTAATAATCCCAAAATAACTCCGATTAGAGAAAAAGGAACGGAAAACATGACTGCAAGGGGCATTAAAAGGGATTCAAACTGAGCAGCAATAATCATATAAACCAGGATAATGGATAAAACCAATGCCAGGCCGAGTTGCAAAAAAGATTCTTGCATTTCCCTATTTTGTCCAACAAATTCATAGTGATAGTCCTCTGGCAGTACTAATTTTTCCAATTGCTTCTGGGCATCCTGGATCACTTTACCTAAAAATCGGTCACTGATATTTCCGGAAACATTCACTATTCGCTGTTGATTTTCACGGTCAATTCCTTTGGGTCCAGAACCTACAATGACCTCTGCAATTTCTTTTAAAGGAATCTGTAATCCGGTATTAGAGCTAATCAGTAGATTTTTTACTTCCTCTATACTATTTCTATCTTCCTCTTCCAATCTAATCCGTATGTCAACTTGTTCTCCTTTTTCCTGATAAATACTGGCAACTCTACCTAAAAGAGCATCATGAACCGTAGAAGCAATATGAACAGTATTTAAGCCATAGAGATTTGCTTTTTCACGATCAATATTCACATGTAACTCCGGACGTACATCTTCTACACTGCTCTCCAGGTCATACACACCTTCTACTTCTTCTAGCGATACCAAAATACGATTGGCAATATTTTCCAATTCATCCAGTGAATCACCGGATATTTTTACTTCTAAATCCGACCCGGAGGAAAATGACATAGATTGTTCCGAAAATTTTATTTTGGCATCAGGGTAAGTACCAATTTTTTCTCTTAACTGGTTAATAATCTGTGCCGTACTTCTATCTCTCTTGTTCTGTTCCACCAGGTTAACCATAATGGTACCGCTGTTGCCGCCTTCGGTACTAAATCCCATTCCACCGGAGCCCTCTCCTGCCGTAGTTAATATGCTTTTCATTTCCGGTATTTCCAAGACAATTTTTTCCACTTTACTGACAACTTCTCTGGTAGTTTCCAGGTTTGTCCCGGTAGGTAAGGTAATGTTGATATTAAATTGTCCCTGGTCACTGGATGGGATGAATTCTGTTCCCACAAAAGGGATTAACATGATTGATCCAGCAAAGATAAGTACAGCTAAAATAAACACCGATCCCCGGTGTCGTAAAGACCAGCTAAGTAATCTACTATATTCTTCTTTCACAAAATTAAAAATTCTTCCACTCTGACTCAGAGAATTTTGAACTATATTTTCTTTAGAAATAGACGAGTTATTATCCTGCACTTTAAAGTGCATAATTTTCGAAGAAAGCATGGGAACAAGGGTTAAGGCCACCAATAAAGAAGTTAAAAGAGAAAAAGTAATGGTATATCCCATGGGTCTAAATAGTTCACTGGCAATTCCCTGAACATATACAATGGGTAAAAATACTGCAATAGTAGTAAAAGTGGAAGCTGAAATTGCCGTACTTACTTCACTTGCACCCAGGCAAGCAGATTCTTTAATACCGGTTCTTGATTCTCTATACCTGAATATATTTTCCAAAACGACAATGGAATTATCTACCATCATGCCGATCCCCAAAGCTAAACCTCCCAGAGTCATCATATTCAAGGTTAAATGAGAAAAATAAAGCAGGGTAAAGGTAAAAATCAAAGAAATAGGTATGGCAAAACCAATAATTAAGGTACTGCCTAAATTACCCAGGAAAAAGAATAGAACAAATACTGCAATAATCGCCCCGTATAAAGCCACCCATCCTACTTGCGATATGGTCTTTTCGATGAAATCAGAAGAATCAAAAACCGGGGTGATAGATATGTCCTCAGGAAGTAATTTTTGGATAGTCTCAAGTTCTTTAAATACCCTTTTGGCTACAGTAACCGTATTTTTACCCGATTCCTTCTGTAAGCTTATCATGATTCCGGGTTTTCCGTTTACATAGGTAATTGAATTTCTTTCCTTAAAGGTATCTTCAACTTTAGCAATATCACCCAAATAAATTTTGTTTCCCCGAATATTAGAGATTAATATTTTTTCGATATCTTGAGTGCTTTCAAATCTCCCCAAAGTCCTGATAAGAAAATTGATGGTACCTTCCTTTAATGTACCCGCCGGTAAGTTAACATTTTCTCCGGCCAAAGCAGCAGTAACTTGACTAAAACTTAACTGGTTGGAACGAAGTTTATCATTATCAATCGAAACCAGTATTTCTCTATCCAGGCCTCCATTAATAGATACGCTGGCAACCTCTTCCATTCTTTCCAGACGGGGTTTGATTATATCTTCTGCATATTTCTGTAATTTTTGTAAATCTCTCTCCTCCGAACCCATTCCCAAAACCAGAATCGGCATCAATGCGGGGTCAAATTTAATGACCATCGGATCACTGGCATCATCAGGAAGAAAGCCCTTGATCTGGTCAATCTTTTCCCGAATATTCATAGCACTGACATCCATATCTGTACCCCAGTTAAACTCCATTAAAACAAGAGAGTTTCCCTCCCGAGAATAAGAGGAAATTTTTTTCACACCTTGAATGGTACCCACCGCTTCTTCCAGGGGAATTGTAATCATATTTTCTATTTCCTGGGGAGCTACTCCCGAATAGGAAACAATAATGGCGGACATCGGAAAGGATAAGTCAGGCAATAAATCCAATCCTAAATTCTGATATGAAATAAGACCTATCAGAATTAATCCGATAAAAAGCATTAAAATGGTAACCGGCCGGCTAACCGAAAAATTAGGTAAATTCAATTCTATTCCTCCTTGTCCAACACTTCTACTTTTAATCCATCTTCCAACTCTTGATTACCAAGAATAACAATTTTTTCTCCCTCTGATAATCCATTCAGAATTTCTATTTTTTCACCTTGAATAATGCCTAAGGTAACTTCTTTTTGTCTGGCAATTCCTTCTTCAATCACGAAAACATATATCCCTTCTTTTTTTCTGGTCAAAGCACTGGAAGGAATGATTAATGCATCCTGATTAGTCTCTACAAGAATATCTCCTCGGGCAAAAACGCCAATGGGAATTGCTACTTTCGGTTCAATTATTTCAATTTTTACCTCTAATGTCTTACTTATTTGATCCACTGCTACACCTTTGGAAACGATTTTCCCCTGGAATTTTTCTTTGGGAAAAGCATCGATTTCAAGATTTACCATTTGGCCTTCTTTTATTTTGGAAATATCTTTCTCTGAAATCCCTACTTTAACAAATATACTGCTTACATCTATAATAGACAATAAAGGGACGGAAGGCGAAACCATTTCACCTGAGCTTACAGAAACAGAAGTCACTTTACCATTAATAGGAGCAGTAATCTGGGTATTTTTCAATTGATACTTTGCCATATCCAATGCGGCTTTAGCCTGTCTTACCTGAGCCTCAATTGATTTTATATCTTCTTCCGCAGCACCTTCTATGATTAATTCATAGCTTTCCTGGGCAGACTGGTACTGAACGCTTGCTATCTCATATTGATTTTTTGCCTGCTCATATTGCTGTTCAGATATAGCTTTTTCAGAAAAAAGTGTTTTCATTCTCAGATAATTTTCCTCTACACTATCCCGATTCATTTTCGCTTGAAGCAGGGCTGACTCTGCCTGTTTAATTTCTTGCGGCCGCGCCCCGGATTTTATTTTATCAGAAGAGGCTTGTATAGAATCCAAGGTCGCCTGAGCTTGGGCCACCTGAATCTTAATTTGCTCATCGCTTAGAATAATGAGTATATCGCCCTTCTTAACTTCTTCACCTTCTTTAACTTTTACTACTTTTGCCTGTCCCATAATCTCAGAAGTTACCCTGACTGTTTCATTCGCTTCCACTACACCGGTAACTTTTAAAAAAGAATTAACTTCACCTTTTTCTACTAGCGCAGTTCTTACCGGAATAATAACTTCTTGTTTTTCTTGTGATTTTGAAACATCTTCCTGCTGTCTTTCGCTCAATCTATTGGTGATTCTAAATGCCAATAAACCGATAATAACCATAACTAAAAAGATAAAAAACAGTTTTCTTTTCTTAATTTTCATAAAATATTTCCTCTTTCTTCTAATTAAGTTTCTTTTTTATTTTAGTAACTCATGATCCTTAAAAATGCTTATCATAAAATAAGGTAATAATAAACAATAACCAGGGGTTATCTTTACATATTTCTTTTGGTCAGCTACCTGCTCCCATTGCTTTAATTAAGGCAGAGCGATTGATATTATAATCATAAAGAGCATTTAAAAAGTTTGTCTCAGCTTCAATAAGGGTACTTTGGGCATCAATCACTTCTGTATTTGTTGCAATACCTTCATTATATTTTACCTGGGCAATTCGAAAGCTTTCCTGCGAATTTTGTATGCCTTCTTCGGCTACCTTAATTAATTTTTCAGCTTCTTTCATATTTAAATAAGCAGAACGTACTTCAAACTCAACTAATTGCCTCACTTGCTTTTCACTTTGGGCTACCTGAGCAAGTTTTATCTCCGCTTGTTCAATTTTGGCTTTGTTAACACCACCATCCAATAGAGAATATTCTGCTACGATCATAGCCTGCCAGCCGGTTATTCCCGACTCAGCATTGAATACTACCTGGGGTTTTCTATTGCTTTTGGCTACATCAACCATTTCTTCCATTATTCTTTTTTGTTGGGCAATATTCATGATTTCGGATCGATTCTCTCCAGCCTGAACTAAAGCATCTTCTAGCTTAATTGCGCAGGGCTCGTAGGATAGATTATTCTCCAATAGCCATTTTGCATTTAGATCAATACCCATAATAGAATTAATATTATACATAGCCAACTCATAACTATTTTCTGCCTTGATCAGATTGTGTTCGAGATTGGATAATTGTGATTTAATTTGATTCAAATCTATCGGAGCAATCATTCCTTCTTGTAACAGTGCTTCTGATGTTTCCAAATGAGCTTGCATCTGCTTGACTGCCTGAGCGCTGACTCTTTTTATTCCTTCGGTTTGCAGAACTTGGTAATAAGCCTCTGTAACTTTATAAATAATTGCTTGTTTTTCTTTCTCCAGGTCGTTCAAAGAAATTTGCTTATTGGCCTCTGCCTGATCAATGAGTGATTTTATTTTTCCACCGCTATATATAATTTTCGACGCGCTAATAGAAATAACCGGGGCTAACGGAGCAAGATCAAAAAGATTGCTGTAATCTCCTGCCGCAACATCTTCTTCGTCAAGGGTTTCGCTCATCTGAAGGATGCCGCCTTTTAATTTCATATTCAGTTTCTTTGCTCCTTCGACCTCTTTCACTTGAGCCTGACTTACATCTACCGTCGATTCAGCTATTTTAAAACCTATATTGTTTTCCAAAGCAATTTGAATACTCTCTTGCAAATTTAAATTAATTGGGGAGGAAGCTGCAAAGACAACTAAAGGACTTACCATTAAAAATATTACTCCCAAGAGAAGGGTAAAAAATGCTCTCCTTGAAAAATGGCTTTTTTGCAATTTCATTTTCATCACTCCTTGTTTTCTTTATTTTTCAACTGTTTTTATACTTTCGTACTAGTGGTATTTCCACCAAATAATTGTTCCGTCAATTTTTTAAACTTCTCCTGCCTTTCAATAAATGACTGAGTTTTTAACACCACAAAACCTTCCTGATGAAGGCCGGAAAGGATAACTAATTGTTCTTCGGGAGCAATTGAAAGTTCTTTTCGTAATTTTGCGGGAATAATAATTTGACCTTTTTTCCCTACAGTAACCGTAGTAAAATATAAATCAGAATGATTATGCATTTTTTTCTCCTTTTTTTCTGAATTGTTCTACTTATCGGATATTTAGTATTTTTCATACTTGTGGTATTAATATCACAATCGATACTTCTTGTCAATGATAATTATTACTTTTAAGATAGAGACGGATATGTTTATCTATTATATTATTTTTCTACTGTAAGTACACCAAGAAGTAAGCCATCAGCTCCATATCCTTGAATATAAAAAGTGTTTTCCAGTAAGGTAATCTGAATTTCACCAGGGGTATCAGCCATCTCCGGAAACCATTCTGAGGTATTCATCATCTCTTCATTATAAGGATTCTGCAAACCGGCATTTTGAGCCAGTTCTACAGCCTCATTACGATTGATATCTCCATCAGCAAGCGCTGCCTGTAATAAGCTTTGAATGGTTTCAGCATTAGCTTGCACTAGAGTGTCTTTAGCCTTTTCCTGAAAAATGGTATTTTCTGTCTTTCCTTGCTGGTAGCCAGTATTACCGGAATAGAATCTTAACCCGATCAAGGCAGATAATCCGATAAGTGTGGCTACTATTAATAATGAAATTAAGGTAAAGCCCTTTTTATTTTTCATCGGCAACTCCTCCTCAGATTTTTTCCTGTTTAGTAAAATTTAGATGCAAAAATAAACTTTAATTTCGTTTTCTCTTGAAAATGAATTCTTCATTCATTCTTTCCAAATTTTTGTATTATAGAGCCCCTTAAGAAAAATACCCGATTGGGATAGCTCAGGAAAGGTCTTTTTTCTTGTATTAAAGTTAGTATTAAAATAGAAGGTGATTATTGCCTTTATTTATATTATAATATAATTCAAAGATGAATTAAACAATTATCATAATATTATCACTAAAGGAGATAATAATGAAAAATATTGCTCTATTAGTCATAGACGCTCAAAAGGTTTATTCTTTAAATCATTCTAGATTAAAAGTAAATAATAGTGAAAGTGTAATCAAAAACATTAATAAAATAATCAAATATTTTGAAAATAAAAATTTACCTATAGTTTATATTAGACATTTACATAATCCGGATGGCTCAGATGCCGGTAGAATGTACGATTTTAACGGAAAAACAAGCAAAATAGGGTTTAGAAAAGGATCATTAGAAGCAGAATACATCGATGATCTCATTATAATTAAGAACGCACCTGAAATTATTAAAAATCGATATAATTCTTTTCTTAATACCAACTTAGCTGATCTTTTAAATAAATTAAAGGTCAACCAAGTGGTTATCGTAGGGTTCATGACTAACTTTTGTTGTGAATCTACCGCTCGAGAAGCCCATGACCGAGATTATTATGTTGATTTTATTATCGATGCTACCGGTACACCAAATCTAGGCATGTTAGATCAAGCGCAGATTAAATTAGCCTCGGCACAGACCCTTTCTGCAGGGTATGCCCGTATTTTAAAGACCGAGGAATTTCTAAAAAAATAAAAACTACGGTTTGGATATTTGTAAAAGTAAGGTATTTTAAGGAGAACTGACTATGAAATTTAAAATATACAATGAAGTGTTTAAAAAATTACCAAACTTATATTTTGGTATTATCGTAGGGAAGCAGATTAATAATCAGCAAAGCACTCTCGAAATATATAACCTAATGAAAAAAGAAATGAGCAACCTCAAGAATAATCTTGCGGGGATAAATTTAAAAGAATATCCAGAGATCCTCCTCTATCGAGATGCTTTTACTCAGCTAAATCTTAACCCCAATAAATTTTTGAGTTCAGTGGAAGCGATGGTAAAAAGAATCTCCAAGGGTAATGTTTTACCTTCCATAAATCCTGTGGTAGATTTGGTAAATTATATTTCTTTAAAATATATACTACCCATGGGGGCACATGACATAGATGCTTTAGAAGGAGAAATTGCGGTAAGATTTTCCAAAAAGGGAGATACTTTTATCCCTTTAGGAGAAGAGGGAGCGGAAATTTTAGATAACGGAGAATTAGTCTACGCCGATGCGAAAAGAATCAGAACCAGAAGATGGATTTGGAGACAATCAAATATTGGTAAGATTGATGAAGATTCAAAAAATATCTTTTTTCCTATCGATGGATTCCAAACTAATAAAGAAAAGGTGATGAAAGCAACAGAAGAATTGGAAATATTGCTGAAAAAATATTTTAACTGTCAAACTAAAAAAAACTTTATTGATAGAAATCAAAAAGAAATGGAAATATGAAGATTAATCTTTTAGCACAGAGAAAACACATAAAGAAAGATTGCTTGTTGGTCATGCCCCTCTCGCCTCCCTTTTTTCAGCTCACCTGACTATGATAATTAATATATCTACATTGTCGGACATATTAGAAAGAGCTGTATTGAATAATTTTATGATATTGCAATACCTCAATTTATTGCCAAACATAGCGTTTCGATATTTTACTTCATTATGATAAAATATTTATAATAGGGTTTTTAATTTATTTTTACTTTAAAAAGAAAGGGGGATAGAAATGGAAAACTTAAGAATTTACCACAGACCGCGATTAAAAAATCCAATCATGGTTATGGGTTTTTCGGGTTGGATGGATGGAGGAAATGTCTCCACTGGCACTATCCAATATTTAAGATTTAAACTACATTTCAACAGATTTGCTGAGATAGACGCTCAGAGATTTTATCTTTTTAATTTTCCCGGAGCAATGTATGAGGCAGCTCAATTCAGACCTAACACCAAAATTCAAGATGGTTTAATTATAGACTTTCAATATCCTCAAAATGAATTTTTCTATGAGGAAAAGAATAATTTGATCTTATTTTCCGGTAAAGAGCCGAATCTTAACTGGAACGAATATGCTAATTGTATCTTTAAAATAGCTGAAGCATTTGGAGTAAAAAAAATATATTTCGTAGGAAGCGTTGCTGGACCAACTCCTCACACCCGAGGAATAAGGATATCCGCTTCTGTATCTGATATAAAGCAAAAAGCAGAACTCAAAGAGATGGGAATTAGATGGACTAATTATCAGGGTCCGTCAAGCTTTACTACTTTACTGACCAAGCTTTCTCCCCAGAAAGGGATAGAAATGACTACTTTCGTTGCAGAAATACCAGTTTATATCCAAACCCGAAATCCCAAAGCGATAAAGGCAATTACCGAGAAGCTGGTGCAGATATTGAAAATAGATCTTGACTTGAACGATTTGGTGATAAAGAGTATTTATTTTGAAAAAAAGATAGATGAATTGCTTCACAATCAACCTTTGCTGGCTGCCCAGATAAAAAAGTTAGAGGAAAATTATGACAAAGAATTTTTTGAAGAAAAAGGTGGGTTTGAAGAATGGCTTAAACAACATGGGATTGATAAATTATAGTAATAATGAGGGTAAATGAATTCGTTTATTTTTTATAAGTGAGCTTCATTAGCTTAAGAAGTTCAACATATAATATCGGAGATAAAGATAAAATAATAATAATCCAGCATTGATTTAAAGTTAAGGGAACTGTTTTAAAAATAAATTGCACGGGAGCTATTGAAATTACGATAAATTGTAAGAAACCGGAAATAACAATAGCCATAATTAAATAAAGATTACTAAATAAACCTATTTTAAAAATAGAAAATTTTTCAGAGCGAGAGTTTAGTGATTGAGACAATTGAGAAAAGCTAAGGGTAGCAAAGGCCATCGTTCTGGCAATATCCAGGGAATAAAAGCTAATACCTAGGTAAAAAGCACCTAAGGTGAGAAATCCGATAAAAATACCTTGAGAAAAGATATTAAAACCCATTTTACCCGAAAATATTCCTTTATTCGGGTCGCGAGGCGGTCTTCTCATAATGTCTTCTTCTGTAGGTTCTAAACCCAAGGCAAGAGCAGGCAAACCATCGGTAATCAAATTCACCCAGAGTATTTGAATAGGAATTAATGGACTAGGTAATCCCACTAAAATAGCACCAGATATGGCAATTATTTCGCCTAGATTACAGGAAACCAAATAATGGATGAATTTTTTAATATTCTGATAAATCTTTCGTCCTTCTTCAACAGCACTTACTATAGAAGCAAAATTATCATCGGTTAGGATCATATCGGAGGCTTCTTTGCTAACATCTGTTCCGGTAATGCCCATGGCAATCCCGATATTCGATTCCTTTAGGGCTGGTGCATCATTTACTCCATCACCGGTCATGGCTACTATTTGTTTATTCTTCTGTAAAGCACTTACAATACGACATTTATGACGTGGGGATACCCGGGCAAAGATGGTGGTATTTCCCACTGCCTTTTCTAATTCAGATTGAGACATTTTTTCTAAATCATTCCCGGTGATTACTCCATCTCCTAAACGGTAAATACCCAATTCGGTCGCTATTGCTTTTGCAGTAAGAGAATAATCTCCCGTAATCATAATCGGATGTATGCCGGCTCTAAGACAGGTTTTTACTGATTCAATAGCCTCTTTACGAGGCGGATCAATCATAGCTGTTAATCCTAAAAAGATTAGTTCACTTTCAGTATCTTTTATTTCATTAATTCTAGGGGAATTTTCTATTTTCTTAATATCCACTAATTTATAAGCCACAGCTAAAACCCGTAATGCTTCCTGTGCCAATTCTCTATTCTGAGATAAAACCTTATTTTTTATGGATTCTCCCATCTCTTTTGTCTTACCATTTTTCTGATAATATTTACAACCATCTAACACTTGATCGGGAGCTCCCTTTACAAAAACAATTTGGTTTCCATCGGTTGTCTGATGAATAGTGGACATTTGTTTACGATCTGAATCAAAGGGAAATTCATTCACTCGAGGATAATCTTCTTCCAATTTTTTCTTATTATAACCAGCTTTTGCGGCGGTTACTACCAGAGCACCTTCGGTAGGATCACCAATAATTTCCCACTGATCATTATCAATATTCTTTTGTAGTTCGGCGTTATTACAGAGAGCTGCTCCTTTTAATAATAAGGACAGATCCGGATCTGTTTGAGGAAGAATTTCTTGCTCGGTTTGATAAAATTTCCCATCCGGCAGATAACCTTCTCCTTCTACTTCGATATTTTTCTCCGGAAGAATTAATTTTCTTATTGTCATTTGATTCTGAGTTAAAGTCCCGGTTTTATCAGAGCAAATAACCGTCGTTGCGCCTAAGGTTTCTACCGCCGGTAAACGCCTGACAATAACGTGTTTTTTTATCATTCTTTGTACTCCAAGTGCTAACACAATCGTTACCACTGCAGGCAACCCTTCCGGTACGGCGGCAACAGCCAGAGAAATTCCCACAAGAAACATCTCAAAGAATTCAATACCGCGTAAATAACCTAACAAAACTACAAATGCCACTACCATCAAGATAATTAAACCTAGTTTTTTACCAACTTGGTTTAATTTTTTTTGTAGTGGAGTTTCTTCTTGTTTTTGTTCTTCTAACATTTTTGCAATCTGACCCATCTCTGTTTTCATCCCTGTATTTACTACAATCCCTCTACCCCTTCCGGAGATAACTGAAGTCCCCATAAAAGCCAGATTATTCTGATCACCAATAGAAAGACCTTCTTTATCTATTAAGTCACTTTTTTTCTCAACAGGTACTGATTCGCCGGTTAGGATAGCCTCTTGTATTTTAAAGTTAGTTACCCAGGTAAGGCGAAGGTCAGCGGGTATGTGGTCACCAGATTCCAAAAGAACAATATCACCCGGCACTAATTGAGCAGCTTTAATCTTTACCTGTTTTCCATTTCTTATTACCAAAGCATTTGGTGTGGTCAGTTTCTTTAATGCTGCTAATGACTTCTCTGCTTTATACTCCTGGACTACCCCTAGAGTGGCATTTAAAATTAAGATGATGGTAATAACAATAGCATCACTAACTTCCCCTAAAATAAATGATACTAAAGCGGAAATAAGTAAAATAAGCACTAGAACATCTTTAAATTGACCCAAAAACATATCCCATAGAGTGCGGCCTTTCTTTTCCTCTAATTGATTGAGCCCTATCTCATCCAATCGCTTTTCTACTTCAGCTGAGGACAACCCTGTTTTTAAATCAGTTTTATTATATTTAACAATCTCGTCAATAGACTGCTGATAAGTTTTTTTCATTTACTTTTTCCACTTGCCCTATATATTGAATTCAAAAAAATGCTTTATCCTGATCACATTAAAAGGTATTACTTTGGTTAATTCCTATTAGCAATATGTTAATACCCTGTACAGCTTCTTAACTTGAGTTTCTTTATATAAAATCACCTCATTTTATTATAAGAGAATAAACTAACTATGTCAATCGAACTATCTCCCTATCTTATTTTTTTATCATCATTATTTATGATATAATGATTGACATCACAGCTTTTTTTGTGTATATTAAATAATAAATACTGTAACTATTAGGAGGTATTATATGAAAGGTGAAACGAAAGAACAACGCTTTAAGCGGGTGGCTGAAAGAAGAGTTAGAAGAGTTCTGGACAGTTTTCGAGGTTTATCCCAATGTTCCAATAAACGAATGTACAACTGGGATGAAAAACAATTAAGGAAAATGTGGGATGCCATTAACCAGGCATTTAAAGGCTGTCAGGATAGTTATAAAAGCGCAGAACCTGAAGAATTTAAGTTATAAAATCGTGGAGGATGAAGAAATTATGGGAATGTATTTATATAAACAAATATCTTATTCTTTTGAGAAAAATAATTATGAGATTAAAGTGTTTTATGATGACAACAGCATTAATGTCCTTGCTTTTAAAAATGATTATCCTGCCAATGGATTTAGACATCAAATAAAGATCTCTAAAAATCTGGTGATGGAAAAAATATTGCAACAAAAGATCATTGACGAATTTATCGAAATAGGTAAAAAAGATATTTCGGAAAAAAGATGGGAAAGATTGGGGAGAACTTAGGCGTACCGATTAAGAAGAAGCATTCTTTATACCTGGTGTCCAACTTATTAAGGGTACCCTTAGCGAGAATAAAAAGTCTTTCTGATAATTTTAATATTTTTCTGGCATACTCTGATATACTAAGAATAACCATAATTTAAAAATTGTATAGTATGTCCTGGACAACGCACAAGAGAAATTTGCTTTAAAAATATAGAAAATATATAATGTAAAATAAAAGAGTTCTTTAAGTCTTTAAAAACAAAATGAAAGATTTGAAAAGGTGCAACATTCTACAATTATAAAGTGGAAATTATTTAGAAGTTTATAGTAAAAAAT
>DSEL01000152.1 GCA_011056645.1 Candidatus Atribacteria bacterium | reverse complement strand
TCTTTCTTATGACCACCGAATAATAGATGGAGCAGATGCAGCAAAATTCTTAGATAAATTAGCCAGATTAATTGAAAATCCAGCGCTAAAATAGAAGGAGGTGAAAGAAAAAAGTTTATAGACTTATAGATTCCAGATAAAAAAATTAGAAAATTCATATCAAAAATTTAAGGAGAAAAAAATGAAAAAAATTGTAATTTTAAGTTTAGTCGTCTTACTTTTCATAGGGATTATTTTTTCTGTCAGTAGTGCAAAAGATTTCACACCCAAAGCAGAATACACTATGACCGTAAATGTAAATGCTGCCTTTGGTTGGGGAATGGGTGCGCAAAAGTGGTGTGATTTGATCAATGAAAGAACTGGTGGAAAGATCATTGTAAAACCATATTGGGGAAGTCAACTTCTTGCCGGTAAACAGATGAACTGGGTTCAGGCAGTTGCTGAAGGGAGTATAGATTTCGCAGTAGAATCTACCATAAATTCTTCTTCGGTAGTAAAATCCCATAACCTTTTCTCTCTACCCTTTTTCATTAATACTTTCGAAAATTTAGACAAAATTGAATATGGCGAAACCGGGAATAAGCTGTTTTCCGAGATGGAGAAAATGCAAGTAAAAGCTTTAGCCTGGGGTGAAAACGGATTTAGACAATTAACCAATAATACAAGAGCCGTAAGAACACCGGAAGATATGAAAGGATTAAGATTAAGAGTTTGTCCTACTCCTATATATGATGATATATTCAAACAATTAGGCGCGGACCCCATTCATATGAACTGGGCAGATGCAGTTACCGGATTCCAACAGGGAGCAGTGGATGGACAGGAAAATCCTTACGGAGTTCTTCTCCCGGTTAAAATCTGGGAGTATCATAAATATGCTACTAATTGGAATTACCTGGCTGATCCCCTTCTCTTTGTAGTTAATAAAAGAGTATGGGATTCTTTCCCGGAAGATATCCAAACTATTATAAAAGAAGCCGCTGAAGAAGCAGGAATGTGGGAAAAAGCTTTTGTAAGAAGAGGACTTGATAGAGATATTTCTATCAACATTCTAAAAGATAAATTTGGAGAAACTCCTGAAATTTTAGATCAAATTGCTTATGTTAAAACTATGGGAATGGAAGTAGTTGAACTGACCGAGGCAGAATTAAATGCCTTCAAAGAAGCAACCAAACCAGTACTGGATAAATGGATTACTGAAGTAGGAACCGATTTTGTTGCTGCTGCCAAGTTAGATATGGCTAAATAATACACCAGAGACTAAAAAGAGGGGGTTTTATACCCCCTCTTTTTAAAAAATGGAGGAATGAATGGGAGGAAAAAAATTAAAAATTGAGGAATTAATTTCAGCAATTTTACTTTTTATCATGGCATCGATTGCCTTTATAAACGTCTTAAGCAGAAAAATTCTTCATCTTTCTTTTGCCTTCACCGAAGAAGTTACGGTTCATTTTTTTGTATGGGTTACTGTTTTAGGTATTGCTATCGCCTTTGAAAAAGGTGCTCACCTGGGAGTGGTGACTGTCTATGACAAATTACCAAAGACTCTTAAAAAAATTGCGGCTTTTATTTCAGCATCTTTAAGTACTCTTCTTTTTTTAATTGTTAATTATTATGCCTTTAGAGAAATCTATATGGACCTAACCATTTTTCATATGGAAAGCGAAGCCTTAAGAATTCCCGAATGGATGTATATTATCGGCATTCCTATATTTTCCGTCTTTATTTTTAAAAATATTTATAGGGGATTAAAAATTGAATTAAAAAAAATTGAAGGAGAGGAGGCGGAATAATGCAAATATTTACTCTTTTTGGAATTTTCGCTCTTCTTCTTTTGATAGGTGTTCCTATCGGAACATCGGTGGGATTTGCAGCAGTATTTTCTATATGGAAATATGGCCTGGGGGTTACTATGATTTCCAGAAATTTTGCATCGGGTATTGCTAAATTCCCCTTAATTGCTATCCCCTTCTTTGTTCTCGCCGGCATTTTAATGCAAAAAGCAAAACTTGCAGAAAAAATTTCTAACCTGGCCACAATTCTTGTAGGAAGGGCAACCGGAGGTTTAGCTATTGCTGGGATTCTGACCTGCCTTTTTTGGGGAGCTGTTTCCGGCTCTGGTCCGGCAACTACAGCTGCGGTAGGCTTAACCATTATTCCGGTGATGATTTACCAAAAGTATGATAAAAATTTTTCAGCTGCCACCATTGCTGCGGCTAGTGGGCTGGCTATCATTATTCCACCCAGTATAGCTTTTATTATATATGGAAATGTAACTGGCGTATCCGTGGGAGCACTTTTTTTAGGAGGAATTATCCCTGGTATAATTATCGGCTTATTTTTAATGGTAGCTGCTTATTTTATTTCTAAAAAAAGAAATTTTCGGGGAATAAAAGAAAGGGGAACAATAAAAGAGATTTTAATAACCACCAAAGACGCTTTTTGGGCCTTACTTGCACCAGTTATAATCCTGGGAGGAATATATGCCGGCATCGCCACTCCCACGGAAGCCGCTGTTTTTGCGGTATTTTATAGCATTTTTGTTGGATTTTTTGTTTACAAAACCCTCACACTTAAAGGGCTTTACGAAGCATTGGTGGGTACGGTTATTACTTCTTCAGTCGTTATGTTTGTGGTTACTTTTGCTACTCAATTCTCCATCGCCTCTGCTGTTTTAGGAGTAATAGATATCATGGCCAAGAGTATTATTGCTATAGCCAAAACTCCTATAGCCGTGCTGCTTCTGGCAAATTTAGCTATCATTATTGCCGGAATGTTTCTTGATGCAATTTCTATTATTTATGTCTTTATGCCGATCTTTATTCCTATACTGAATTACTACCATATCGATTTGTTATTCTTCGGAATCATCTTTGTGGTTGCCCTAGCTATTGGACAGATTACTCCACCAGTCGCAGTTAACCTATACGTAGGAGCAAATTTAATAAACAGTACTTTAGACAAAGTCGCTAAAGAAGTATGGATATATGTAGTAGCAGCTATATTAGGCTTAATTTTCCTTACTTTCTTACCCCAAATCAGTCTATATGTTCCTGTGGCTTCAGGACTTTACATTCCCTAAAAAACGAACTAATTTATCAAACTATATTAGTTTATAAATCATTACTAGAAGGGCAAGATTTAAATGAATCTAATCTTAATAAAAATATTAATTTCAACGATCATCGTTGTGCTATTAGCTGAAATTTCAACCCGAGTTAACCCGGTCTTAGGAGGAATATTTTCAGGACTTCCCTTGGGAGCGGGTTTATCGGTTTATTTTATTTCTTATCAAGAGGGAATATCCTTTTTGGTTAGCGGAATCCCCTGGGGTATTTCAGCTCTATCCTCTTCCATATTATTCTGTTTTTTTTATCTGATGACCGGAAAATACCTCCATCCAAAAAATAATTTAATTTCTATTACTGCTTCCTCATTTATGGGATTTATTTCTTTTTTGAGCTCCGGTTATTTGATTTATAAATTAAATTTCAATCTTCTTTCGGCTGCTATGATATTCTTCATCATATTTTTTATGAATATTTTTATTTTAAAAAAAATAAAAATAGAGAAAATAATGAAGAAAAATAATAAAAATTCTATTGTGAAGCTTTTAATTAGGGGATTAATAGCAGGAATTATCATTTCGATACTTACGGAAATTGCTTCCATTACTGGAAGCAGGTGGGCGGGGATTTTGAGCTCTTTTCCATCTACATTATTTGCTTTAATAGTTGTTTTGCATTTTGAAGAGCAAAAAAATTTATATCCTTCGGTAATTTATGGATTTTCTCTTAGTGTAAGCGCTTTGCTGGTTTTTTATATTTCTTGTTGGTATCTACTCCCAAAGCTTGGGTTAAATTTAGGTTTCGTGGCAACTTATTGTATATCAATTTCTTATCTTTTTTTACTTAATAAAAACAAAAATATTTTCGTTTAAGAAATATATTATTACAACCGCTAACTCCTCAAATTTACATTTTCTTAAAAACTACTTTCTCATTTGTTTTATCCAAATCAGCCTCTAATTGATCCCCATCTTTAAAAACTCCCTCCAACATCTGCGAAGCCAAAGGATCCTGAAGGTATCTTTGAATGGTTCTCTTTAAGGGTCGAGCACCATAGTGAGGGTCATACCCTTTGGTGGCTAAAAATTCCTTTACTTGATTAGTTACATTCAAACCAATCTTCTTACTCTGCAATCTCTCCCTTAGAATATTCAACTGAATATCCACAATTTTAATAATCTCTTCTTTATCTAAATTGTTAAAGATGATTATCTCGTCTATTCTATTTAAAAATTCTGGTTTAAAGTGCTCACGAAGAGAATCGTTTACTTTCTGCAGGACAGACTCTCTATTCTCCTTATTCATGTCGTAAATCCACTGACTTCCAATATTCGAAGTCATTATCAAAATAGAATTTTTAAAATTAACTACCCTTCCCTGTCCGTCAGTTAGGCGGCCGTCATCTAAAATCTGTAATAAAACATTAAAAACGTCGGGATGGGCTTTCTCAATTTCATCAAAGAGAATAACTGAATAAGGTTTTCGTCTGACAATTTCAGTAAGTTGGCCACCTTCTTCATATCCTACATAGCCGGGTGGGGCTCCGATTAACCGGGCTACACTGTGCCTCTCCATATATTCAGACATATCGATACGTACCAAGGTGTTTTCATCATTAAATAAAAAATCGGCCAAACTCCGAGCAAGTTCGGTTTTCCCTACCCCTGTAGGTCCCATAAAAATAAATGACCCTACCGGTCTATTGGGGTCGGCTATCCCCACTCGAGATCTTCTGATAGCATTGGAAATTAATCTAATCGCTTCTTCTTGTCCAACCACTCTTTTGGTAAGCTCTTCTTCCATCCTGACTAATTTATTCGCTTCACCTTCCATCAGTCGGCCAACCGGGATACCGGTCCATTTGGAGACAACCTCTGCAATGTCTTCTTCATCCACTTCTTCTTTAAGCATCTTGCTTTCTTTTTGCAAAGAAACTAACTTTTTATTTTCTTCCTCCAATTTTTTTTCAAGCTGCGGTAATACACCATACCTTAGCTCGGCAACGCGATTTAGATTCCCTTCTCTCTCTGTTTTTTCGGCTTCTAATTTAGATTTTTCAATATTACTTTTTATCTCATGAATTTTTTGAATATATTCTTTTTCGTTATTCCAATGCAATTTCAGGCTATCCCTTTTTTCTTTAAGGGAGCTTAATTCTTTTTCTATCTTTTTTAATCGTTCTTGGGAACTGGTATCTTTTTCTTTCTTTAGAGCTTGTTTTTCAACCTCTAATTGAATAATCTTTCTCTCCACTTCATCTATTTCGATGGGCATGCTATCAATCTCTATTCTTAGACTGGCAGCTGATTCATCAACTAAATCGATCGCTTTATCGGGTAAAAATCTATCTGCAATATATCGATCAGATAAGATAGCTGCTGCAATTAAAGCTGAATCTTTAATTTTTACCCCATGATGTACTTCGTATCTTTCTTTTAAACCTCTTAAAATAGCGATAGTATCTTCGACAGAGGGTTCTTTAATCAGTACAGGTTGAAAACGGCGCTCTAAAGCTGCATCTTTTTCAATATATTTTTTATATTCTTTTAAGGTAGTTGCACCAATGCAGTGTAATTCTCCCCTTGCTAAAGCCGGCTTTAACATGTTGGATGCATCTATAGCCCCTTCTGCTGCTCCTGCTCCAACCAGGGTATGAATTTCATCGATAAAAACAATGATTCCCCCTTCAGATTCCTGAACTTCTTTTAAAACTGCTTTTAGACGGTCTTCAAATTCTCCTCTATATTTTGCACCTGCTACCATGGAACTTATATCCAGAACTATTATTCTCTTATTCTTTAAACCTTCTGGGATATCTCCTTTTACAATTCTTTGAGATAGTCCTTCAGCAATAGCAGTTTTTCCTACGCCAGGCTCGCCTATTAACATAGGATTATTCTTCGTACGACGGGAGAGAATTTGCATCACTTTTCTTATTTCTTCATCTCTCCCAATAACTGGATCAAGTTTTCCTCTACTGGCTAACTCCGTTAAATCTCGAGAATAACGTTGTAAAGCTTGATATTTCTCTTCCGGATTTTGATCGGTCACCCTTTGGCTTCCTCGAATATTTAACATAGCCTGATAAATTTTATCTTGGTCAATCCCCTCTTCTTTTAATAAATCACTGACCCTGGTTCCTTCCGCTTCGACTAAAGCCATGAATAGATGTTCTGTGCTTACGTATTCATCTTTTACTTTTTGAGCTTCCCGTTGAGACGCACTTAATATTTCATTAAGTTCATTTCCAATATATTGTTGCCCTCCTCCACCTCCATAAACTTTAGGAATTGTTTCCAATCTCCGCTCTAATTTTGCTTTAAGTTCTGCGGAGCTAACTTCTAACTTATGCAATATCGAAGGAATAACTCCCTCTTTCTGATTAATTAAAGCAAGTAAAAGATGTTCACTTTTTATCTCTTGATGGTTATAATTAGCAGCAATTTGTTGTGCTTCACCAATTGCTTCCTGAGCTTTGATGGTAAACTTGTCAAATTTAATCATCTTTATCTCTCCTTTAGTGTGTTAAGGGACGAACCCTTGACACATTTTCTAAACCTTTAATTAAAATATCATTCTCCTCTCTCTTACCCACAGTAATACGCAAAAAATATCTGGAGGCTGAAAAAATCGGGTCAGAAACTGTCTGCACTAAAATTCCTTGTGTTAGCAAATGATTATAAACTAAGTCTGAATTTTCTTTAGAGCCTACTTCAACCAAAACAAAATTCGTCCATGAAGGATAAGCCTTAAAAGGCGGGATTTTATTTATCCTGTTTGTTAATCTTTCGCGTTCTTTAATAATCTTATTTAGGTTATCTTTTAATATTTCTTTATTTTGAAAAACTACCTGGGCAGCAATCTGGGAGAAAGTATTAACATTAAAAGGGCTTTTGACCTTTCTCACTTCATTAATAATTTCAGGATTAGAAAGTAAATACCCTACTCGCAAACTGGCTATGCTGTATGCCTTGGAAAAAGTCCTGAGAATAGCTAAATTATCATATCGAGAAATAAGCGGTATGAAAGTCTTTTCTCCAAACTCATAATAGGCCTCATCCACTATCACCAGGCACCCTGATTCTTCAATTATTCTAATCATCTTATCCTCGGCAAAATAATTTCCGGTAGGGGCATTGGGGTAAGCTATAAAAATCATGGACGAATCTTCTTTTTTCGCCTCTATTAAAATTTTATCTTCATTTAAACTAAAATTGCTCTGATTTAAAGGAATTTGTACGAAATTAGATCCGTTAATCATGGAATAAATTTTATACATGGCAAAAGAGGGAGCGGTAGTAATTATTCTCCTCCCCTTTTCAGAAAAAGCCTTGACTAAATAATCAATCAGTTCATCGGAGCCATTTCCTATAACTATATTATTTTTAGTTAAACCCCAAAAAGAAGAAACAATTTCACTTAACTTCACCGAATTTGCGTTAGGGTAACGAGAGTATTCTATATTTTTGGCTTTGTTTAATATTTCCTCAATATCTTCTTCCGATAAACCATAGGGATTTTCATTAGCGTTTAATTTTATTTTATAAGGCACTTCATGAGCATCATAAGGTTTTAACTCTCTTAAGCTATCACGAAAATACTTTTTATTTTTTTTCATATTTTGTTTTTGCTCCCTTCTTTCTATTTCTCAGTAATCTATCTCCTGACACAATTTATAAATCTATTTCAATCTCACTATTATTTCTATTCATTAAATTTGTATTTAACTCTGCCTTGCATTGCTCAATGAGTAGCTTTGCTAATTCATCTCTTGCTTCCTCCCAATTCCATCTTCTGCACATTACTGCCAATGTTTTATCATCAAAATAAATTACCTTTTATCTCAAGCCTTTACAAAGGGATGCTTCATTAATTCTTCTTTCATCCTCGTTTCAATCTCTTTATTTAAAGGTTTTTTATTCTTTTATTACCTAGCGCATTTTCAATATCGTTAACAACTATAATTCCTCTTTTAAAATCAGGAAATTGAGTAAAAATCTCCGAATCTATCTTAATCTTCCTCATCGTCTATTTTTTCGCCTTTCCCTTGAAATTGATATATTTTTTTCTTAATTTATGGTAATTGAATATTTTTCCACTCTTAATTGATTTAATACTTTTTGTTTTCATTATTTGAGGATTAATAGTTTTTGAGGGAAAAATGGGAAAAAAGATTATTTTTTTTCTAAACTCCTGATTTGATCCCGTAATTTAGCAGCTTCCTCATAATTTTCTATCTCTATTGCTTTCTCCATTCTTTGTTGTAACTTAGCAAGTTTTATTTCTTTTTCGTTCTCCAAATTAATCTTCTCTGTAGAAGCCTTATCCAATACCTCTTTAGTTACATATATAGGAGCATCTACTCTCAGAGCTAAAGCAATAGCGTCACTTGGCCTCGCATCAATTTCTTTTTCCGTTTGATGTATTTTTAATCTAACTGATGCGAAATAAGTATTATCCTTAATATTACAGATAACCACTCTTGTTACCGTTACACCAAGGGAATCTATAATATTTTTTATTAAATCATGGGGTAAAGGCCGTACTGGTTTTACTTTCTCCAAAGCCAAGGAAATCATCTTCGCTTCATAATGCCCAACCCATATAGGAAGCCACTTTTTTTCGGTTTCGTCTTTCAAAATTACTACAAAACCTTTGGTTACCGGGTCAATTGCTACCCCGGAAATTTTTACCCTAATCATTTTCGTTCCTCTTTTTTGCTTTTGACTTTTTTTTCATTATAAGATTTCTTTTTATATTATATTACATACTACAAAAAATATAAAATCCCTGCATAAATTTTAATTTATTTTAAAATTTTCCCAGTTATAAGCTATTATAATAATATATACCATGTAAATTAGTCTTTAATTCTCGCTAATCTTGTGGTGGTAGAGGCAGTATATAAACCTAAAGGTAAAAAATGATATTTAGTTTGGGAACAGCAACTTCCATTTAATTCCCCTTAATCTCAAAAATATTATTCAAATATTTAGTCTATAGTTTAAATATCCACTAATAATAATTAAAAATGAACCAAAGATGCTGAATATATCAGGGATTTCCTTGAAAAATAATAACCCGATTAAAGCACCAAAGGCAATTTGTAAATAGAGATACAAAGATACTAAATTTGCTGGTGCATGATGATATGCTTCGGTCATAGTAAATTGTCCACCCAAACCCACTATTCCCAGTAAAAATAGAGCCAATATACTTACCGCATCAGGCATAACAAAATTACCTTGCCAAAGTAATATGACTAAAGACACTAACCCACCACTATATCCAAAATAGTTAACGATAACCAAGGGATGGTCGGTCAATCGTAGACTACGTGTAGCTATATGTGACCCAGCGGTGGAGATTGCTCCCAATAAAGCGATAACTGCTGGATAGATATTCAAGTGAAATCCAGGTTTAACCACAAATAAAGCTCCAAAAAAAGTTATAACAAAAATCATAATTTTTTTTAAGTCTACTTTTTCCCTTAAAAATATAGCAGATAGCAATATTATTAAAATAGGACTTAATTGCTTGATGGTGATTGCATCTGTTAAAACCATCACGGTAACCGTATAAAAATAAGCTATTGCAGAAAAACTAGAAAACGAACTGCGTAATAACAAAAGAGGTTTATTGTTTCCCCAACAAGGGATTTTTTTATTCTTTAATATGAAAGGAACGAATAATATAATGGGTATATTGCGGAAAAAAGTTATCTCCATTACAGGAAGATGACCTATATATTTTACTATTACCGACATTAAAGTAAAACAAATTGCGGCAATAATCATCATTAAAATTCCTACATTAGGTTTATCTTCTCCACTTTTTTCCAAACCAAACAATTTACTTTTAATAATTATAAACCACCTTTGTTTTTATTATTCAATGTCTTACAAAATATAGAAACATAATAATTGATTATCCGTTTAAAGTAAAGAAGAAATTGCCGAAAAGCCGCTTTTACAAAAATCCAAATATTATTAAATTACTGTGTAGTTTATTCCGATTTTTAAATAAAAATATTTAAAAATTTAATATTTTTTTTGACTTTTTCAGATATGTATGTTATTTTATTAGAAATTTAATATTTATTACCTCACTTCTTTACTAAGTGAGGTAGAGGTGCGGGTATTAATCAGTACTGGTGATGAGATGAGCATCTTGGACTCGCCAGGAAAGGTATTCTCGCCGAAACATAAAGATAATAGCTCTAATCTTTATGTTGGGTTTATGGTTAAAAGCCATAAGACTGTCATCAGAATCTATGCCCTGGTTTCTGATGGAGCGCTATCTCATCTGATGAGAAAAAGGGGAATGATTTAATTGTTGGATTAATTTCAGGCAATTGATGAGTATAGCGTTCATCAATTGCCTTTTTTATTTGTGAATTCGGATTACCCTGCTATAGAAATGACATATTGTAAAATAAATATAAGCGGTAAATCGAATTAATTCGTAACTTAACGTTGTAATCTAAGCCTAAATAATAACGACCAACAACTTTTTAGGGAGGAACAAATGAATAATCAAATCAAAAAAATATCTCCAATAAAAAGAGAGGGTTTTTCTCTAAATAAATCCGGCAAGTTAGAATTTGACCGGTGTGAACTTATAAAACTATCCCAAAAATATGGAACCCCTTGTTATATCTTTTCGGAAAATATAATTAGAAAAAAATGCCATCAATATACTTCGGCTTTTTCTAAAAGAAATATCGATTTTGAAATAATTTATGCCGGTAAAGCCTTCCTGGTAAAAGCAATGTGTAACATTTTAAAGGAAGAAGGTTTAAACTTGGATGTTTCTTCTGGTGGGGAACTATATACCGCCCTATCAGCAGGATTCCCTTCGGATAAAATATTTTTTCACGGGAATAATAAATCCAAATCAGAAATAGAATTTGCTCTTGAAGAAAAAATTGGCACTATGATGGTAGAGAGCGAATATGAGCTAAACCTGATTGACCGGATTGCAAAAAGTTTAAATACAAAAGCGAAAATAATCGTCCGGGTAACTCCGGGAATAGATACCCATACTCATAAATATATTCAAACCGGACAGGTAGATTCAAAATTTGGAATCAATATTGATCAGGTGCCGAACTTTATGAAAAAAGTTTTATCTAAAGAACACATTAATTATCATGGCTTACATTTTCATCTAGGCTCACAAATATTTGATCTATCTCCATATGCTCTTGCTATTAATGAAATGGTAAAGTTGATAAAAAAAATAAAAGATTGGGAGGGAGTGGATACTCTGAATTTAAATTTAGGCGGGGGATTAGGAGTAAAGTACTTAGAGTCTGATCAACCTCCTTCTGTAGAAAATTTTGTTAACTTAATCATTGATAATGTAGAGAATGGGATAAGAGAAAACAATCTGGTGATGCCCAAAATTTTAATAGAACCGGGCAGGTCTATTGTAGCTGAAGCGGGCATTACACTCTATTCTATCGGTAATATAAAAGAGATCCCCGGGATTAGAAAATACCTTATTGTGGATGGCGGAATGGCTGATAATCCTCGACCTATCCTTTATGAAGCAAAATATGAAGGTATTTTAGTAAATAAAATAGAGAGCAGCCTTCCCACAGAAATGGTTACTATAGCGGGAAAATGTTGTGAATCAGGAGATATCTTAATTAAAGATTTAAAACTTCCCTTAGCTTCCCCCGGAGATCTTTTAGCTGTGCTTACCACCGGAGCATACCATTATTCTATGTCGAGCAATTATAACCGACTGCCTCGACCAGCAGTTGTCCTGGTGAATCAAGGAAAAGATGATTTAATCGTAAAAAGAGAAACTTATGCTGATCTTGTAAAAAATGATGTTAATCCAGAATGGTTTAATTAAAAAATAATATAAAGGTGAAATTTATGAGAATAATAGTAAAATTTGGCGGAACCAGTGTTCAGGACCCTGAAAGAATTAAAAAAGCTGCTCAATCAATAATTCAACAAGCGAAAAAGGGATATGAAATAGTAGCGGTTGTTTCAGCCATGGGGAATACCACCGATACTTTAACTTCCTTACTTAAAGATTCGGTTAAAGACCGTATTGAAGATAAAGATTATGCCGACTTTGTTTCTATGGGCGAGCGAATAAGTGCCCGAGTTCTTGCAGCTACTATTAAATCTATGGGATTTTCCTCGAAATATTTTGATCCTGCTGATCAAAATTTTCCTATTATAACAGATTCAAACTTTAACCAGGCCAAAATACTTTCGCGGGAAAGCCAAGAAAAATGTCAAAGCATCATTAAACCATTGTTAGAAAAAAAACTTATTCCTATAATATGTGGTTTTTTAGGTAGAAGTTGTGAAGATGGAAGCATAACCACTCTTGGCAGGGGAGGTAGTGATATCACTGCTTTTGCTCTGGGAAATTTTTTAGAAGCTGATGAGGTAATTATTGTTACTGATGCGGTAGGAGTATTAAGCGCTGATCCCCGGATAATAAAAGAACCTGTGACTATCAAGAAAATAAGCGTGGAAGAGATGGGAGTCCTTGCTGAAGGTGGAGCAAAAGTTTTACATCCACAGGCTTTAAAATATAAAACCGATAAGATGAAAGCAAAGATAATTCATTTTCAGAATGGCAACTTGGCAGCAAAAGGCACCGAGATAACGGGGGCTTTTAAAAGTAAATTAACGCTTTTTAAAGAAAAATTAACTATGTTAACTATCCTGGGAACGGAAATTTTTAATACACCAGGGTTATTAAAAAAAATAATTTCCCCTATTTCCGAGAATCAAATTAGTTTGTATGGTGTCTCTATCGGTACAAAACATATTGGAATTTATGTTATGGAGTATTATTCCCAGCAATCTTATGATCTCATTCATCCTGTTGTCATTGAAGATGAGAAATTGAAATCAGTCACTTTAAAAAATGATATCGCCTTAATTATTGCCAGAAGTAGAGATTTTATCGAAACGCCGGGTATTATTGAAAAAATTACACGCCCCTTAGCTGAAAATAATATTAATATAATTGAAATGACTACTATCAAAACAGATATTTTAATCTTTTTAGAATGGAAAGACAGGGAATTTGCTTGCCAAATAATCAACAAATCATTGGAAGAAGCAGGAATTGTGGTAACTAACTAACGACTAAATAAAAAGGAGGAAATAAAAATGTTTAAAGGATCTCTTGTAGCTATGATCACCCCATTTAAAGAAAACGGGAAAATTGATGAAAACGGAATAAAAGAATTAGTGGAGTTTCATATTAAAAATGGAACTGATGGTATTGTCCCCTGTGGCACCACCGGGGAATCGCCTACTCTCTCACATGAAGAACATAAAAAAGTAGTGGAATTAACCATAAAAGCAGCAGCGGGAAGAATTCCGGTCATTGCCGGAACCGGTTCCAACAGTACCTGGGAAGCTCTTGACTTAACTTCCCATGCAAAAGAAAACGGTGCTGATGGAGCCCTTGTAGTTGTCCCTTATTACAATAAACCTACTCAAAGAGGATTGTATCTGCATTATAAAAAATTAGCCGAAGAAATTGATATACCCATCATCGTCTATAACGTCCCCTCTCGAACCGGAGTGAATATGTTGCCTGAAACTTTAGCAGAATTAGCAGAGTTAAAAAATATTGTAGCAGTAAAAGAAGCCAGTGGAAATTTAGATCAGATGACCCAGATCGTTGAATTGTGTGGAGATAAAATCACCCTTCTCTCCGGAGATGACAAATTATTACTCCCTGTGCTATCCATAGGAGGAAAAGGGGTAATCTCGGTGGTCGCCAATATTATCCCCCGGGATGTTTCTGATATGGTTAGAGAATTCGAAGAAAGAAATTACCAGAAAGCTAAAGAAATTTTCTTATCTAAAGTCTATCCTTTGAGCAATGCTATGTTTTACGAAACTAATCCTATCCCGGTTAAAACCAGTGTCCGCTTAATGGGAATGCCCTCCGGTGAATTACGATTACCCTTGTCTCCCATGAGTGAAAGTAATTTAACCAAATTAAAAGCAGACTTAATAAAATTCGGCTTATTGGAGGGATAATCAATGATTAAAGTCATTGTCTGTGGTGGCTGCGGGAAGATGGGTTCAAAGGTCGCACAGTTAATTTGCCAAGACAAAGAAACGGAATTGACAGGAATAATTGAATCCTCTTCTCATCCTGATATGGGAAAAGATTGGGGAGTGACTCTCGGTATGGGAGAAACTGGGATATTTATTAATGATAATCTGGAAGATATCATTCGGAATGCCGATCAAATAGTTGAATTTACCAATCCCCAAGTCTCTTTGGAGCATTTGAAAATTATCTCCAAATATAAAAAACCTATGATTATGGGGACTACCGGCTTTTCTTCTAAAGAAATCGAAATAATTAATCAATTAGCCCAGGGCATTCCTTTTCTTCTTTCACCAAACATGTCTTTAGGAGTAAATATACTCTTTAAACTTGCTGCTGAAACTGCTGCTGCTCTCGGCGATAATTACGATATAGAAATCGTAGAAACCCATCATCGTTTTAAAAAAGATGCCCCCAGTGGAACGGCAAAAAAATTAGCCCAACAAATTGCCAAAATCAAAGGAATAAATCTGGATGAAGCAGTAATATATGGCAGAGAAGGAATAGTCGGAGAAAGGAAGAAGGGAGAAATCTGTATCCACTCGATTCGAGGAGGAGATATTTCCGGTGAACATACGGTGATCTTTAGCACCTTAGGTGAGAGATTAGAATTAACCCATAAGGCACATAGTCGTGACACTTTTGCCTATGGCACCATTCAAGCAATAAAATTTATGAAAGATAAGCCTGCTGGATTTTACCAAATGAAAGATGTACTGAAGATAAAGTAGAAAAATAAAATCGCATCTCGTATCTCGTGAATCGTATCTAGTTAAAGAAAATAGAGGGAAAGATCATTATGAAAATAGATTTTGTTAAAATGCATGGATTGGGGAATGATTTTATTCTAATAAACTGTTTAAGCAAACCGTTGGGCGATTCATCATTCCTATCTTACCTGGCTAAAAGGCTTTGTAATCGACACTTTGGAATAGGGGCAGATGGATTGATATTGATCTCGCCTTCATCTAAGGCAGATTTAAAAATGAGAATTTTTAATGCCGACGGAACGGAAGCTCAAATGTGCGGAAATGGCATTAGGTGTTTCGCTAAATATGCCTACGAAAATAAATTAATATTTAAAATTCAATTTACGGTAGAGACCTTAGCAGGTATTATAACTCCCGAATTAATCTTGAAAGGAAAAGAAATATCGGGAATTAAAGTAGATATGGGTATTCCAAAATTAGAGAGAAAAGAAATTCCTATGGAAGGAGAAAATGCCCTCACAGTAGTAGATGAAACCTTAAAAATTGATTCTAAATATATTTTCCAAATTACTTGTGTTTCCATGGGAAATCCTCATTGTATAACCTTCGTCAATGATGTACAATCTATACCAGTAGAGGAAATTGGCTCAAAAATAGAGAATCACCCCCTCTTCCCTGAAAAAACCAATGTAGAGTTTATCCAAGTTTTAAATAAACAAGAGATAAACTTTAGAGTATGGGAAAGAGGAGCTGGAGAGACTCTGGCTTGCGGAACCGGAGCATGTGCGGCCTTGGTAGCGGCAGTTTTGAATAAAAAAACCGACCGGAAAGCTGTCATTCACTTGCCAGGCGGTGATTTAGATATTCAGTGGACTGATAATGGCCATGTGTATATGACCGGACCAGCAGAATTAGCATTTAAGGGAGAAATGGAAATTTAATTGATCAATTCACAGATTCATCAATTTGCTGATTGACCAATTAACTTTAATTGGCTGGTTAGTCAGTTACCTGGCTGCTTGCTTATAGGGTTAGCAAATTGGTATATTATATAATAGTGTTTAGTCGTATATTCTTTTACCTTATGGTGAGCAGCTATCAGTAGCGTGGCAATCTCCTATATCATGAAATGGCCGATAAGAGACAAAGGTTCGATTGTTCGATTCATCGAGCTTTCCTGGTAAATCCATGATATGAGAAATATTTTAATAGAAAGGAATTTTTTAATGAAAATTGCCCAAAGAATACAAACTATTCCACCTTATTTATTTGCAGAAATTGATAAGAAAAAAGAAGAAGCTATAAAAAGAGGAGTGGATATTATCAACTTGGGTATAGGCGACCCTGACCAACCTACTCCTAATCATATCATTGAAAAATTAAGAGAAAGTGTTAAAGACCCTAAAACCCATGATTACCCGCCCTATGCGGGAATAACTGAATTCAGACAGGCAGTTGCCTCATGGTATAAAAAAAGATTTAGGGTTGACTTAGACCCGGATAAAGAGGTGATGGCTCTTATCGGCTCTAAAGAAGGTATAGCTCATATCTTTCTTGCCTTTATAGACCCGGGAGATTTCAGTCTTATACCTGATCCCGGTTACCCGGTCTATAAAACAGGGACTCTATTTGCTAATGGTTTCCCTTATATCATGCCGCTATTAGAAGAAAATGATTTTTTACCTGACTTAGAAGAAATAGATGAAGAGATTGCACAAAGAGCTAAATTAATGTTTATCAACTACCCTAATAACCCTACTGCTGCAGTAGCTAATAAAGATTTTTTTGAAAAGGTCGTCAAATTTGCTAAAAAATATGATATCCTGGTTTGTCATGATTTTGCTTATTCCGAAATGACCTTTGATCATTATCGGGCTAACAGTTTTTTAGAAGTAGAAGGGGCTAAAGAGGTGGGCATAGAATTTCATTCCTTATCCAAAACTTATAATATGACCGGCTGGAGATTGGGTTTTGCAGTAGGAAACAAAGAAGCCGTTTCCGCCCTGTCAATAATAAAAACGAACATTGATTCCGGCGTTTTCAAAGCTATTCAAAGAGCTGGAGTAGAAGCCCTGTCTGGACCTCAGGACAATATTCAAAAAATGAATGAAATCTATACCGGAAGACGGAATATAGTCGTTAATGGACTAAATGAATTAGGATGGCATTTAAAGCCAACCAAAGCTACTTTTTACCTGTGGATTCCTACTTTAAATAAAATGAAATCCGTGGACTTTGCTAATCTTTTATTAGAAAAAACAGGGATAATCGTAACCCCGGGAATCGGTTACGGAGAATATGGAGAAGGATATGTAAGAATTGCTTTAACTGTTGAGGAAAAAAGATTAGAAGAAGCGATAGGAAGAATGAAAAAAGTAGATTTTACCAAAAAGTAAGAAAGCAAATGAAATTCAAAACACTCATTAAGGGCTAATATATATTAGCCCTTAATGGCTTACCCTGTCGTTTTAAACTCTTTTCGACAGATAACTTAACATGGCGACAAGATAAACCTCTATCATTAACATCATCTCCTACTGGATTCCCCACTTTTTCTACCTAGAATCCGATATTCCATTTACCATCACTCCTCATTAAAATAATGGGTAAAACCCTATTCGAAATTATTACAGTTTATCGATAAAGTGAGCATATTTTCCGTATTTCTTTAAATAAGGAATTAATCCTCCGCTTTTTAAAATAGTTAGAAGTTGGGCAGGGTATTTTTCAATGGGTATTTTTCTCTCCGGATTATATAGAACAATAAAGCCATCTTGAAGATTGATCTTTATAGAATCACTTTGATTAACTTCTTTAAATATATCCGGATATTTTATAACTGATAAGCCAACATTGACGGCATTACGATAAAAAATTCGGCCAAAAGATTCAGCTACCACTGCCTTGATTCCGGCGTACAGAATAGCCCGAGGAGCCTGCTCTCTACTGGAACCACATCCAAAATTTTTCCCGGCGGCTATTACCCAATCCTCTCCTTCTATCTTTTTATAAAAATCCGGAATAGCATCCTCCATAGCATGCACAGCCACCTCTTCTGGAGAAGTAAGATAAAGATATCTGCCCGGAAATATCTGGTCTGTATCAATATCATTTCCTACTTTAAAAACTTTTCCCTTTATTATGGATTCAAACATATGAATTAATCCCTTTCTTGATGGATTATAAAAATTCTCGAGGATCTGTTATAACCCCTTTTAGGACTGATGCAGCTGCGGTAGCCGGAGAAGATAAAAATATTTTTGCTTCTGTACTACCCATCCTTCCGGGGAAATTCCTGCTGGAAGTAGATACACAGGAGTCATCTGAGGATAAAATACCTTCATGGGCGCCCAGGCATGGACCACAGGAAGGTGTTACCAGGGTTGCACCTGCATTTAGTAAAGTTTGAATATATCCTAATTCAATGCACTTTTGTAATGTTTTATGAGAAGCGGGAATAATAAGCAATCTGACAGAAGAGGATATTTTTTTACCTTTTAAAATTTGTGCGACCACTTTTATATCATTTATTCTTCCTCCGGTACAGGTCCCAATTAAAGCCTGCTGAATCTGTTTTCCCTTTGCTTGAGAAACAGGGACCACATTATCCACTCTATGTGGAAGAGCAACCTGAGGTTCAAGATCAGAAATATCAAAATTATAAACCGATTCATAATCTGCACTGTTTTCATCATCTTTAAACTTCATCGTTTGGTATTCTTTATACTTTTCCGGACTAACTTCGGACAGATATTCCATGACTTTTTCATCCGGTCGGATATAGGTTGCTTTCGCTCCCATTTCCACTGACATATTACAGAGAACTAATCGCTCATCCAAAGACATCTCTTTTACTGTTTCTCCGTCAAATTCTATCGCTTTATATAAAGCACCCTCTGTTCCGAGTTGAGAAATAATATAAAGGATAATATCTTTCGCCATAACACCTTTTCTTATTTTCCCCTGTATCTTGATGTTGATGATTTCCGGAACCCTAAACCATATTTTTCCGGTGAGTAAAACTGCTGCCATATCTGTTGCGCCGATACCGGTTGAAAAAGCACCAAAAGCCCCGTGAATAGTCGTGTGGGAATCCGTGGCAACCAGGACCATATCCGGCCAGACTAAACCTGCCTCCGGTAAGACCTGATGACAAACTCCGCAGTTAATATCAAAAAAATATTTTATCCCCTGTTCTTTGGCAAATTCACGCATTCTCTTTTGATTCTCTGCAGCTTCAATATTAGGGGCAGGGGCATAATGGTCCATTACAAAGGTGATTTTTTGGGGGTCCCAAACTTTACTGCCTCCCATTTCTTTAAATGATAATATAACTTGCAGGTAAAGGTCGTTTATCTCTGTTAAATCTACTTTAGCCACAATAAATTCACCAGGATTAACCCATTCTCGATTTGCAGCACGTGCTAAAATTCGATATAAAGGATGCATTTTAAAATATAAATCTCAACTTTCTTTCAAAGTATATTTAAAATAATTCAAGATGAATTTACCCTATCTAATTGCTAGTAATTTTTAAGTTATTTGAGGTACAACGGTATTTCCCGAGGGGAGAATGTAAGCCTGAAAATCTTCACCGTACTTCTCTTTGACATAATTTAAAGCTTGGGTAATATTCTCCATGGGAATAAAAAATAATTTACGGACTTTTTCCGGAGGCAGGGAAGAAATTAAAATTACTTCTACTTCTTTTACCACTCTGGCAATTCCAAAAGCTTTATGGCCGCCTAAGACAAATTTTTTATTTAACCGATGAAAAATATCATCTATAGAATTGGCTTCTTCTATCCACCTTTTAAAAGTATCTTCTCCGTATCCCTCGGAACACTCAGCAAGTAATATAATGGTACCTCCGAGTTTTACTGCCTGATAAGCATTATCTAAGGCTTTCTGAGCTTGATAAACATTAATATCTTTAGGGTAACCCCCCGCACTAGCAATGACGACGTCTGCTTTTTTTTCAATAGGACAGATATAGGTTTGTCTGCATTTCTCTACTCCCTGCTGCCATGAAGTCAATAATTCTCCTGCAACAATTTCTACTATTTTGTGTTTCTCATTAGTTACCACATTAATGTTAAAATCTACACCTACTTTCTCTGCTGCTTCCTGCATCTCTTCATGTACCGGATTACCTTTCAGGTTTCCAGCCAGGGCATGGGGGTGGACCATGTTGGCATGATTGCCTTCAATAGTCTTTCTTCCACAAATACCGGGAAGAATGGATTTTCTTCCTCCGGAAAAACCGGCAAAATAATGAGGTACTATTACCCCGGTGGTAATAATTAAATCACTATCCAAGATAATCTGGTTAACCCATAATTTATTGCCGCTTTTCAAATTACCCAACTCTTTTAAGTGTGGATCATCACAGTCATGATTAATGAAATTATAAGTAGAAAAAATATTTTCCCCGAATATTTTTTTTATTTCTTCCGGAGAGTTACTGCGATGTATTCCGGTAGCTATCATAAAAACTATATTTTCTTTTTTTATTCCTATTTGATGCAATTCATCCAATAAAGGAGGTAAAATGACTTCATAAGGTGTAGGTCTGGTAATATCGTTTACTATGATCAAAACCTTCCTGGCTTTTTTCTGGTTCACCAGATCTTTTAAAGAAGAACTGTTTATCGGATTTTTGAAAAGTTCTTTTAATCTATTTTCCGGATATAATAAAACCTTTTGTTTCTTTGGATTGAGTATTTGGATAACATGCTTATCTTGTATTGGTAATTGAATTTCCTCTTTGCCATATTGTAGCTTCATCTCTTTGCCTCCATTGAAATGATGGCTAATTCTATATCATATTTTCTATAATCGTATTTTTGCATTACTCCAACTACAAAAAGTATTTTCTTTTTAGATTCTTGCCACTCCACTCTCTATGGCAGCCTGTGCTACTGCTTCTGATTCCCTCTCTACTACCCGGGGATCGAAGGCATCAGCAATGACATTATCCTCACTTAATTCATCCTCTGAGATGAGGGAGGCCAGGGCATAGGCAGCGGCTAGTTTCATCTTCTCGTTGATCTGGCTGGCTCTGACCTTTAGTGCTCCTTTGAAGATAGCCGGGAAACCAAGGCAATTGTTTACCTGATTAGGAAAATCAGAACGTCCGGTACAGACAATACGTGCTCCGGCAGCCTTAGCGAGATCGGGCATGATCTCGGGAGTCGGATTGGCCATGGCAAAGACGATAGCATCAGAGGCCATAGATTTGACCATCTCCGGTTTTAAGACACCGGCTGTAGAAAGACCTAAGAAGACATCAGCTCCTTTTATCGCATCGGATAGAGTTCCTTTGATCTTTTCATGGTTGGTGACTTTCGACATGGCTTCTTTGACCGGATTCATATTCTCTTTTCTACCTTTATAGATAGTACCTTTAGAATCACAAAGAATGGCATGTTTGACTCCGGCAGACATCAGGAATTTTAAGACGGCTATGGCTGATGCTCCGGCTCCGTTGACGACTACTTTTATCTGGTCTAAATCCTTTCCTACTACCTTTAATGCATTTATTAAACCGGATAACACCACGATGGCCGTGCCGTGCTGATCATCATGAAAGACCGGAATATTTAGTATTTTTTTTAATCTCTCTTCTATTTCAAAACAACGAGGGGCAGAGATATCCTCTAAATTGATTCCACCAAAGGAAGGGGCAATTAGAGTAACGGCCTCTACTATCTTATCCGGATCTTTGGTATCAAGACAGATAGGAAAGGCATCAACACCAGCAAAGTGTTTGAAGAGGACAGCTTTGCCTTCCATGACCGGTAGGGCAGCCTCCGGGCCAATATCGCCTAAACCTAAGACAGCAGTTCCGTCACTGATCACAGCGACCATATTGCCCTTTGAGGTATAGCGATAAACCTCCGAAGTTTTTTCGTGAATTTTTCTACAGGGCTCAGCCACACCGGGAGTATAAACTACTGCCAGGTCGTGCATATTTTTTACTTTAATTTTACTAATGACTTCAATCTTTCCTCTGTTCTCTTCATGTAGTTTTAAGGCCTCTTCATAAATGTTCATTCTTATTATTAAACTCCTTTTCATTTATTGTTTTACATATTTTGGTGGTTCGGTTTCATAGAGATTATTACCTACAGAATCTATCACTACTATCGCAGGAAAATCTTTAACATAAAATCTAAAGACCGCTTCTGCTCCTAAATCTTCATAAGCTATGATTTCAGATTTTTTTATACTTTTAGCAATGAGAGCAGCTGCTCCCCCTACAGCTGCAAAATAGACTGCTTGGTTCTTCTTCATGCTTTCAATGACCTCCTGGGAACGGAGTCCTTTACCGATCATCCCTTTCAGGCCTCTATCCAATAATTCCGGAGTGTAGGGATCCATTCTATAGCTGGTAGTAGGACCGACAGAGCCGCAAGAATTCCCTGGTTTAGCAGGAGTTGGACCGGCATAAAAAATAATTTGTCCTTTTAGATCTATGGGAAGGTTTTCCCCTTTTTCAATTAACCCAAAAAACCTTTTGTGGACAGCATCTCTGGCAGCATAAATATTTCCAGTAATAGTTACAAAATCCCCGGCTTTTAAATTAACAATTTCTGCTATATTCAAAGGTGTAGTTATTTTAATAATATTTTTCATGAAAAATTCTTTCCATTTTTTTATAATATTCCTTTGGCATGTCGGGCGGCATGACAACAGATATTTATTGCTACCGGCATACCGGCTATATGGGTGGGAAGGTAGTCAATGTTTATTGCTAAGCTCGTAGTTTTTCCTCCCAGTCCTGCCGGGCCAACTCCCAAGTTATTTATCTTCTCCAAAACCTCTTTTTCCATAACTGCATATTTTTCGTTTTTGTTGTGCTCACCTATCTTACGGGCAATGGCTTTTTTGGCGATGACCATGGCTTGATCGGCAGTTCCACCTATCCCTACTCCGATTATAGTTGGAGGACAAGGGTTGGGACCGGCCTTCTTTACTGTTTCTACTACAAAATCAATGATTCCTTCTGGTCTATCAGCTGGTTTTAACATGGATAGAGCACTCATATTCTCACTGCCGAATCCTTTAGGCATTACTAAAAATTTTATTTTATCTCCTGGTACAATATCGGTATAGATAATCGCCGGGGTATTAGATGTGGTATTCTTTCTTTCATATACCGGGTCATTCACCACTGATTTTCTGAGGTATCCTTCCTGATAGGCTTCTCTAACTCCCTGATTGATAGCTTCGACAAAATTACCATCACTTAGATAAACTTCCTGACCTACTTCTACAAATACTACCGCCAGTCCAGTATCTTGACAAATAGGCACCTCTTCTGTTGAGGCGATCTTATTATTTTCAATAATCATCTTTAGGACATATTTCCCTATAGGGGAAGTTTCATCTTCTAAGGCTTTCTTCAAACGTTGAGTAAGGTCAGTATTTATATAAAAATTAGCTTTGAGGAATAGTTCTTTTACTTTATCTTTGATCTGATTGGCTTTAATTTTGCGCATCTCTATAATTTTTTCCCTTCTTTATCCTCATGATGGGCTAAAAGATTTTCTAACACATTTTTAATATGTTTCTGACTTAATCTGTCTGCTTGCTTGGGATTTTTTCTCTTTAAGGCTTCTATAATTTCTTGATGTTCTTTTAGAGAATATTTCAGTCTTTCTGGGATGCCTAGAGACCTGATTCGATACCTATGGGTATGGTCACTAATATTTTTTCGAAGTCGAATTAATCGATTATTCCTACAGATATCTAAGATTAATTCATGAAACTCCGCATCCATTTCACTAAACGATAAAACATCGTCTTTGTTGGTATAGAATTCCATCTTTTTAAGATATTTTTCTAATTCTTTAATTTCTTCTTTTTTAATTAGTTCAGCTGCCAAACGAGCTGCTAAACCTTCCAAAATGCTACGAATTTGCAGGACTTCTTGAATATCTTTAATGGAAAACCTACTTACCATCATTCCCTGATTGGGAGTCATCTTAACAAATCCTTCCGCAGCCAATTCCTTTAAGGCTTCCCTTAATGGAGTCCGACTCACACCTAATTGTTCTGCCATTTTATTTTCTAACAATTTAGTTCCCGGCTTTAATGATCCTTTAATAATCTCTGTCTTTAATACCTGATAAACTTTTTGACTCAATAGTTCATATCCTTCTATTTTCAAAATATTTTCCATTTTCAATGTTTTCCTTTCCTAAAATTTAACCTATCTAATATCTTAGGAATTTAGATTTATTTTTGGAAATTGTATACATTATACTTTATACTATTCTACATATATTTTAAAAATCCTTCTTTTTTTGGAAAATTTTTTAAATTATTTTTGAAATCTTCTGTAAGCCTTGTTTTTCTTGCTCTTACTGATAAGAGAAAAATGGAAAATTTGCTGAAATTACTTTTTCAAGGGGATAACAAAGCTAGGGAATAAAAAATACTATTCCTTCAAAATAATAAAAATGGAATAACAATGTTTTATCAAGTAATCATTGATTATTATTCTTCCAATGTCCTTTTAGCCTTTTGAATAGACTCTCTTACTCTTTTTAAAGAAGTCCCTCCGTAAGAATCTTTAACATCAATAGCTGACTGCGGTGTTAAGATTTCTATAGTATTTTTATCAAAACTTTTATGGAATGATTGCAATTCGGGAAGAGTTAAATCTTCCAATATCTTTTTATTTTCTAAACAATAAATAACTATACTCCCGACTAATTTATGAGCTTCTCTAAAAGATAAGCCCTTTTTTACTAAGTAATCCGCCAATTCGGTGGCAGTAGAAAAATCACCCTTGGTGCTTGTTTCCATCTTTTCTTTATTAATCTGCATAGTCTCTATCATCTTACTCATTAAGAGTAAAGAAGTTTTTAAAGTAAATACGGTATCAAACAGAGGTTCTTTGTCTTCTTGCATATCATGATTGTAGGTCAAGGGTAAGGCTTTCATCATAGTTAAAATATTTACCAAATTGCCGTAAATTCTCCCGGTTTTCCCTCTAATTAATTCCGCCGCATCAGGATTTTTCTTTTGCGGCATAATACTGCTTCCGGTACAGAAAGAATCATCTAATTCGATAAAATCAAATTCTTTCGAGGACCAAAGGATGATCTCTTCACTTAAACGACTCAAATGCATCATTGATATAGTTGAAGCTGATAAAAATTCTAAAATAAAATCTCTATCGCTTACTGCATCAAGACTATTCTCTGATATTCCACTAAAACCAAGTTGTGAAGCTGTAAATTCTCTATCGATAGGGAAAGAAGTACCCGCCAATGCAGCAGAACCTAAGGGTAAAATATCAATTCTCTTATATAAATTTTGCATCCTTCCCTTATCCCTTTCCAACATATAAAAATAAGCAAGAAGATGATGAGAAAAAAGAATGGGTTGAGCATGTTGAAGATGGGTATATCCGGACATCATTATTCCTAAATTTTTCTGAGCAGAAGATAAAAGTGATTTCTGCAAATCTTTCAACAAATCCTGAATGATTTCAACTTCTTCTTTTAGATACATCCTTTCATCAAGGGATATCTGATCATTTCTGCTTCGGGCAATATGTAATTTCCCGGCAAGAATCCCTATCTTTTCCTTTAACTTATTCTCTACCCAGGAATGAATATCTTCTGCTTCGCTTATGTCAATTTTTATCTTACTTTCCTGTACTTCTTTGAGGATTTGTTTTAACCCCTCAACAATTTTATTGCTTTCCTCATTTGTAATAATATTACATTTCCCTAACATTTGAGCATGGACAATGCTTCCCAAGAGATCGTATTTTGCTAATTTTTTATCAAAGGAGAGGGAGGAAACAAATTCCTCCATCTCCTTATTTATTTTCTTAGTAAACCTTCCTCCCCATAACTTTTCCATTATCTTCACCTCTACCTTAATCCTCCCTCCAAGGGGGGAGGAAATAATGACAAACAAAAAACCTATAACTCGAAACCTGCAACCTCAAGCTCATTACTCATTACTTGTTACTTATCACTGTCTTTCCTGCTCACCGAAGAATATACTTTCGTGGGCAAACCCCAAAGTTCTATAAATCCTTTGGCAAAATCCTGATTAAAGGTATCTCCCTGGTCATAAGTAGCCAAATTAAAATCATAGAGAGAATTTTTAGATTTTCGCCCAACGACTACACAATTAGCTTTAAATAATCTAACTTTTATAATCCCGGTTACTTTATCTTTAATGACCCCGATAAAACCATCCAAAGCCTCTTTTAAGGCAGAAAACCATAGACCATAATAAGTTAATTCAGAATATTTTTGAGAAATAATCTGTTTGAAATGAGACAATTCTCGAGGATAAACCAGCCCTTCCAAAGATTGATAAGCCATTAACAGAATAGCAGCACCAGGACATTCATATATTTCTCGAGATTTAATCCCTACCAATCTATTTTCTACCATATCCACTCGCCCCACTCCATTCTCTCCTCCGATTTTATTCAAATATAAAATTAAATTCGTCAGAGACATCTTCTCTCCATTTATACTCTGCGGCACTCCCTTTTCAAAATAAATCTCCAGATAAGTTGGTTGGTCAGGAGCCTTCTCCGGACTTACCGTCCATTCGTAAACTCCTTTTTTCGGTGGCTCTATCCAAGGATCTTCTAATACACCACATTCTATAGACCTTCCCCATAGATTCTGATCCACACTGTAGGGATTTTCTACATCAACAGGAACAGGAATATTAAATTTTTTGGCATATTCAATTTCTTCTTCCCGGGTAAATCCCCATTCTCTTGCTGGAGCAATAACCTTCAAATTTGGATTTAAGGCCGCGATAGAAACCTCAAATCTCACCTGGTCATTACCTTTACCGGTACAGCCATGGACAATCGCTTCCGCTTGTTCCTTTTCAGCAATCTCAACCATAATTTTAGATATTAATGGTCGAGAATAAGCTGTAGCCAAAGGGTAATTAGACTCATAAATAGCACCTGCTTGTAACCCTAACAGAACATATTCCTTAGCAAATTCTTCTTTAGCATCAATGACATAAGATTTACTCGCTCCGACTTTAAGTGCTTTTTCTTTTACATATTCTAAATCACTATTTTGTCCTACGTCAACTGCCACCGCAATGACTTCCTCGCAATAATTCTCTTTTAGCCATTTAATGGCTACAGAAGTATCCAATCCTCCTGAATAAGCTAAAACTACTTTTTTCATTTTTTTCATTTTCTCATACTCCTTCTTATTTTATTATATTTTTATAAAAAAGGTAAACTTTCGTGCCTGGCACGAAAGTTTACCTTTGAAGTACTTTATCTAAAATTTCTATTAAATAATCTATCTCTTTTTCTTTCACAATTAAGGGCGGTAAAAAACGTAAAACTTTTTTAGCAGCACAATTGATCAATACTCCTTCTTCTGCGCATTTTTTTACTATCTCCTGACCTTCTTCTTTTAATTCCATCCCCACCATCAGGCCTAAACCCCTTACTTCTTCTATCTTCTCGGGATATTTTTCTTTGAGACCCTTTAATTTGTCTTTAAAATATTCTCCCTTTTTCTGACACTTCCCAATTAAATCCTTCTCTTCTAAAACTTTTATAAAAGCTATCGCCATTGCACAAGCCACCGGGTTACCACCAAAAGTAGTTCCGTGATCACCGGGTTTAAAAGAAGAAGCTATTTTATCTTTGGCAATAAATGCTCCGATGGGTATCCCCCCTCCCAAAGATTTAGCAATAGTTAAAATATCCGGCTCTACGCTATAATATTCGTAGGTAAACATCTTTCCGGTTCGACCCAAACCGCACTGAATCTCATCAAAAATAAGCAATATTCCTTCTTTATTACATAATTCTCTTAACCCCTTTATAAATTCCTGAGTGGCAATTTTTACACCACCTTCTCCTTGAATAGGCTCAACCAGTACTGCTGCTATTTCTTTATCAACTGCTGCCTTTACTGATTCAAGGTCATTAAATATCGCCTCCTTAAATTTAGGCAAAAGAGGAAGATAATCTTTCTGATATTTGTGTTGACCGGTAGCAGCCAAGGTAGCAATAGTTCTACCGTGAAAAGAATTTTTCATATAAATTATTTTATGTTTATCTTTATTTTGGGTTTTAAAATATTTTACGGCTAATTTGATGGCACCTTCATTTACCTCTGCTCCACTATTAGCAAAAAATACTTTATCCCCACAAGAAAGCTCTATCAACATCTGAGCTAAAATTATCTGTGGTTCGCTATAATAAAGGTTGGAACAATGAATTAATTTTTCTGCCTGGTTCTTCATAGCCTGAACTAATTTTGGGTGACTGTATCCCAGGGCATTCACTGCTATACCACCAATAAAATCGTAGTATTGTTTTCCTTCCAGATCCCATACTTTCATCCCTTCACCTTTGTCTAATATCATATCTGGCCTGCTATAAGTCTGCATTAAATATTTTTTTTCGTTTTTTATCAATTCTTTGGTTTTCACAACCTTTCGCCCCCCTAGCTTAATATTTATATTAAGTGATTACACAAATTAAATTTAGATTATCCTGATTAAGGGATAATTTCTGTTCCTATCCCGCTATCGGTAAATACTTCTAACAGAACAGAATGATCACATTTACCATTTAAGAAATGCACTTTATTGACTCCCCCCTCCAAGGCTTGAATTGCTGAATCTACTTTGGGAATCATTCCTTTTTGAATCTGCCCGGATTTAATTAATTCTTTGGCCTGATTAATGGGTAAACTGCTAATCAAAGAAGTTGGGTCTTTAAAATCTTTAAATATTCCATCCACATCACTCAAATAAATCAGCTTCCCTGCTTGCAGAGAAATGGCTATCCGGCCTGCTACTATATCAGCATTGATGTTGTATCTTATCCCTTCCTTGTCTACTCCTACCGTAGCAATGACCGGAATATAATTCTTTTCCAGTAAAATTGTTAATATTTCGGGATTAATTTTTTCTATTTCTCCTACCAATCCCAACTCCGGAACCGGGTGTTTTTTAACCGTTAAAAGCTGAGCATCTTCCCCGCTCAAGCCGATACCTTTTACTCCATTTCCCGGACCTTCTGAAACATAGAGATTAATCTCTGCTACCAAACGAGTATTAATCTTACCGATTAAAACCATTTCCGTTATCTCCATCGTTTCTTCATCGGTTATTCTTAATCCATCAAGAAATTGAGGAATTTTGTTCCTCTTTTCCATTTCTTCAGAGATCTCTGGCCCTCCGCCGTGAACAATCACCGGTTTCATCCCCACATATTTCAGAAGAATAATGTCTTTTATAATTTGTTTCTCTAAGGTTTTATTCTTCATGGCACTGCCACCGTATTTTATAACCACTATCTTATCCCAGAATTTTTTAATATAAGGAAGGGCCTCTAAAAGGACTTCCCCACGATTATCTATATTTTTTTTCATTGTCCATCCCACTCCTTTTTAATTGATCAATTGGCCGATTGGCCAATTTGCCAACTGTACTCCACTCATCACTTGTGCTAATTGTACTTAGTATTTAACTTCACATAGTCATAGGTCAGGTCACATCCCCAGGCAGTAGCGTTTACCTTTCCCATTTTAAGGTCAATGATAATTTTAACTTCATCAGAAGATTCTAAATATTGGTGTATCTTTTGTCGTGAGAATGTCAAGGGTTGGCCATTCTCAACTATCTTTTCTTTTAAATAAAGGTCAACCTTATCTGGTATAAACTCTGCCCCCGAGTAACCCACTGCTGCTAAAATTCTCCCCCAATTAGGATCTTTTCCAAAAATGGCTGTCTTTACCAGGGGTGAATTAATAACTGCCTGAGCAACTTTCCTGGCCTCCCCAAAAGATACGGCATTTTGAACTTCTACCTCAATCATCTTGCTGGAACCTTCTCCGTCTTTAGCAATGCATTTGGCTAAATATTGGGTAACATATTGTAAAGCACTTAAAAATTTATAATAATCAACATCCTTTTTATCGACCAATTTATTTCCGGCTAAGCCATTGGCCATCAGCAATACCATATCATTCGTGCTCATATCACCGTCTACACTAATCATATTGAAGGATTTTTCTATTACCTGTTTAAGCGCTTCCTGGAGCAATTCTCCTTTAATGGAGATGTCACTGGTAATAAAACCCAACATAGTGGCCATATTAGGATGAATCATCCCTGAACCTTTAGCCATCCCTCCGATTCTCACTTCCTGCTCACCTAATTTAAAACAGAGGGCTATCTCTTTCTTTTGAGTATCAGTAGTTAATATTGCTTCTGCTGCCTCGGTTCCTCCGGCATAATCCAAACAAGAAATGACCTTTGTTACTCCGGCCTTTATCTTATCTAAAGGGAGAAATTCTCCAATCTTGCCGGTTGAGGTCACCGCCACATGTTCTTTTTTAATCTTCAAACCCCGAGAAACATAGTCGGCCGTCTCCCAGGCATCTTTCAACCCTTTCTTTCCGGTACAGGCATTGGCTATTCCGCTATTAATCAACACCGCTTGTAACTTACCTCCCGACAGAGATAAATTTTTCTCGGTAACAACCAGTGGAGCAGCCTTAAATTTATTGGTAGTGAATGTCCCCCAGGCATCAGCGACTTTTTCCGAATAAATTAAGGCTAAATCTTTTTTGTTGAACCTTATCCCGCATTTTACTCCGGATGCTTTTATGCCTTTAGGAAAAGTTATTCCCCCTTTAACCACCTGAAAATCTTCTTTATCTAAATTTAAAACATCTTTCATCATTATTAACTCCTTTCACCTTGATTTTATAACAACCCACAGGTCTCAGGGAAACCAGACATAATATTCATATTCTGCACTGCCTGACCGGCGGCTCCTTTAAGTAAATTATCGATAACTGAAATTATTTTTATCTTTCCCGTTCTTTCATCTATGGAAAACCCGATGTCACAATAATTTGTTCCTGTTACATATTTTATTTCCGGTAAATTGGGAGGTTCAAAAATTCGCACAAAAGGTGCCTTACAATAATATTTTTGATAGATCTCCAATACTTCCTCTTCTTTTTTAGAACTCCTTAAACTTAAATAACAGGTAGATAGAATTCCTCTATTAATCGGAAGAAGATGGGGAGTAAAGGATACTTTTATCTCTGTTTCTTGTTGCTTTTGCTGCTGCTTCTGTTTATAGCTATTTTTGTTAAAATATATAGAAGTACACTCCTGCTCGATCTCAGGAATATGATTATGCCTGGCCACCTTGTAAGCTTTAAAATTTTCGTTACACTCCGCAAAATGTAGATCTAAAGAGAGTTTTTTTCCCGCTCCACTTGTACCGGATTTAGAATCAATAATAATTCCGATTGGTTCTACAAAGTGATGTTTTAATAAAGGTGCGATCCCTAAAATTACACTGGTCGGATAGCAGCCGGGATTTGCCACCAAGGCAGCTTTTTTTATCATATTGAAATAAATCTCCGGAAGACCGTAAACTGCCTCATGTAACAAATCCTTGCTCATCTGATTATGTTCTTTCTTGTACCATTCATGATACACTGCAGAATCCTTTATGCGGTAATCCGCACTTAAATCAACTACCTTAACACCTTTTTTTAATAATTCCGGAACCATATCCATAGAGACCGTATGGGGAAGAGCAGTAAATACCAGATCAGAATCTTGAGATATAATATCTAGATTAAAATTGATCAGTTTCTTATTTAATTTATTCAGGAATTCAGGAAATATCTCGGTTATATTTTTTCCTGCATAGCTGGAAGAAACCAGATGAACCAAGTCTACCTTTCGATGATTCATTAATATTTTTATTAATTCTTTCCCTGTATAACCTGTTGAACCAATGACGCTTATCTTTATTTTTTTCATTCTATTTTCACCTTATCTGAATATAAATAAAAAAATCCCGTCCCTTTGATAACTATTCTATCGATTATCACAAAGGACGAGATTAATAAAATTTCCCGTGGTGCCACCTGGATTAAGTAAATAATTTTTCCACCATTAAATAAAAAATCCCGCCCCTTTGATAATCTTCATTATCATAAAAGGACGAGACCAAATCTCGTGGTGCCACCTGGGATTGGATAAATTATTTACCCCACTCATTAGAAGTTTTTAAAGGTAACCAACCTATCTTAATTGAGGCTCTCTTTTCAGTCATCTTCTTCAAGATACTTTCACCTAATATATCTTTCTCTTTTTAATTTGAATAATGACTTACTTTCCTCATTAAATTATTCTTTTTTTTATTATTGAAAATTATAATATATTAAAATTTCACTCTTGTCAAATTTTTTAAAATGTTTAATTCTAAAGCCCGCGACTTCCTGGTTTAACTACGGGAATTCCTTTTTTACATAAAGGGCATTCCTCGGGAAGATAAGTCTTAATGTCTACCGTCAGGAGCTTTTCGGTCTTTATTCCAAAATCTACCTTCCCTCCGCTTCGATCAATTAATACACCTATCCCTACCACTTTTCCCTGCCTTGAGTTTACTATATCTATAACCTCTCTTACTGAACTTCCGGTGGTAGTAACATCTTCTACTACCAAAACTTTTTCTCCCTCAATTATCTCAAAACTCCGCCGCAAAGTCATCTTTCCATTTTCTCTTTCTGTAAAGATTGCCCTTACCCAGGGACCTAACACTCTTGCCATTACATGAGCCATAATTATTCCCCCGATCGCCGGTCCGACGATCACATCAATATCATCTCCCCTAAACCTCTTCCCCAGTTCACTGCATAAATTATGCATAAATTCAGGATGCTGCATAACCTGAGCACATTGGATATAGGTATCACTATGAACTCCTGAGGTTAATTTAAAATGTCCATTCTGAATAGCTCCTGCTTGTTCAAATTTTTTCATGACTTCTTCTGTATTAATAATCATTTTTTAGTTTCCCTCCATTTCTTTTAATATTTGTTTCGCTGCTTCTATCGGATTAGCGGCATTTCTTATCGGTCTTCCTACTACCAAAAAATCAGCTCCTAATTTTATTGCTTCCCCGGGGGTCATTATTCTTTTTTGATCATCGGGAGAATCACCCCCGGGACGTATCCCGGGAGTTAAAATTACAAAATCCTCTCCGCAAGCTTTTCTTATCCCCTGAATCTCCCAGGAAGAGGCAACCACCCCGTCAAGACCGGAAGCTTTAGCTAATTTAGCCAGATGAATTACTTGTTCTTCCAATCTTTTTTTTATACCTATCTCTTTTTCCAAAATTTCCTGATTAATACTGGTAAGTAAGGTTACCCCTAAAATGATAGGTTTTTTAATAGCCAGTTCTTGGCTTATTTTTGCAGTGGCTTCAGCCGTCGCTCTCATCATTTCGTATCCCCCGGAGGTGTGGACATTAAAAATAGAAACTCCTAATTTAGTAGCTACTTCTGCTGCCCGAGCCACGGTATTGGGTATATCATGAAATTTTAAATCTAAAAAAACTTTTCCCCCTTTTTTATTTACCATGTCTACAATCTTGGGTCCCTCAGCAGTAAATAGTTGGTTTCCGATTTTAAAGGCTCCCACATAATCACTCAATCCACTCACCAATTCCTCTGCTGTTTTAAAATCGTCTACATCCAGAGCCAGAACCAACCTTTCTCTCGCCGTTAAATCCATCTTCTCTCCCCCTATCTTTTTATATTTTCATAGTTCCCACTAATTCATTGATATCATTAATATTATTTTCTATGAGATATTTTTCTATTCCTCTTATTATTTCAATGGTTACTTTGGGATTTACAAAATTCGCCGTTCCAATCTCTATTGCCCGAGCTCCGGCAATAATAAATTCCAGAGCATCCTCAACTTTTATTATCCCCCCTATCCCGATTACCGGTATGTTTACTGCCTGAAATACCTGCCAGACCAACCAAAGGGCTACCGGTTTTATCGCTGGACCGGACAAACCGCCGCTGATATTGGCCAATTTAGGCTTGCGAGAATCAATATCTATTGCCATTCCCACTAAAGTATTTATTAAGGATAGGGCATCTGCTCCTGCTTCTTCAGCAGCTTGTGCAATAGTTTTGATATCGGAAACATTAGGGGTTAATTTCACAATAAGTGGAAGAGAGGTAGTTTTTCGAATACTATTTATTATTTTATAAGTTGCTTTAGCATCTGTTCCCCAGGCCATACCTCCTTTTTTCACATTAGGACAAGAAATGTTAACTTCCAGACCGGCTACTCCCATATCCTTGGAAACTTCTCCCAACCTTCCGGCTAATTTGGTGTATTCTTCTATGGTATCGCCGGAAATATTTATGATCACCGGGGTATTGAATTTTTTTAAATAAGGCAACTTTTCTTTAATTAACCTTTCGACTCCCACATTCTGCAAACCGATAGAATTAAGCATCCCCGAAGGGGTCTCTATTATCCGGGGAGGTAAATTCCCCGTCTTTGGTTTTAAAGTAATTCCCTTCAATATCATTGCTCCCAGCTTATCTAAATCAATAAAGGGAGAAAATTCTTCACCATAGCCAAAAGTGCCAGAAGCAGTCATCACCGGATTTTTTAACTTTATTCCAGCTACTTCTACTTCTAAGTTAGGCTTATCAATCATCCCAGATCACCTCATTCCCTGCGAAAACAGGTCCATCAATACAGACTCGTTTGTATTCATATTTAACTTGAGTTCCACTTTTATCCTTTGTTTTTACCTTGCAAACACACCCCAAGCAAGCACCTATCCCACAAGCCATTTTTTCTTCCATAGATACCTGATAATTAATATTTGACTTTGAGGTAATTTCGCAAATTTTTTTTAACATAGGTTTGGGCCCGCAAGCGAATATCTGATCGGCTAACCATCCTTCTTGAACCGCTCTTTCCAATAAATCAGTAACTAAACCCTTAAATTGATAACTTCCATCATCAGTAGCAACTTCTACTTTTGCCCCCAGAAATTTAAAACTTTCCTCGCTTATGATTAGCTCTTTCTTTAAGGCACCTATCAAGACCCGGGTTTCTTTGCCTTGCTTTATAGACTCTTCGCATAAAGTCAGTAAAGGGGCTACTCCTATTCCTCCTCCTATTATCATAATTTTTTTACTTTCCGGAAGAATATTAAAACCATTACCTATAGGACCCATGATATCTAAATCGTCTCCAATGCTTTTATTAGCAATTAATTTTGTACCCTCTCCTATTACCTGAAATAGAATAGAAATGTCTCCTTTTTCTTTATCTATTCGGTGAATACTTAGAGGACGGCGCAGTAGAGGATAATTCTCTTTACTACATTTTATATGGACAAATTGTCCGGGAATAGCATCTTGAGCAATGAGAGGAGCTAATAATTTGATTAAGAAAATATTTGGAGCCACTTCTTCTTTAGATAAAATCTTTACGCAAATATTATAAATAAAAATCACCTTCTTTACTTTGATTTCCCAATTGGCCAATTAGCCAATCCACCAATTAATCTAAAAACGATTTAATAACACAGTATGTCATGTTGAATCAACTTATTACTCATTACTTATTACTATATTCTACATGCTGTACGCTCCACACTAGTTTCACGTCATTTATATATCTTTTATCACTATTCCAACATTGTCTTCCCCGTCTACCTCTTTTAATCTAACTTTAACTATTTCTTTCTTGGAAGTAGGAATATTCTTACCGGTATAATCTGCTCGAATAGGCAGCTCCCGGTGCCCTCTGTCAATCAATACAGCTAACTGAATCACCTGGGGTCTTCCTAAATCCACTATGGCATCCATAGCTGCCCTTATAGTTCTTCCGGTATAAAGAACATCATCTACCAGCACTATTTTCTTCTGAGACACATCGAAAGGTATTTCTGTTTTAAGCACCAGGGGTTGACGGGCAACCAAAGATAAATCATCCCGATAAAGAGTTATATCTAAGGTGCCTACCGGGATCTCTTTTTTCTCTATTTTAAAAATTTCTTCTGCCAATCTTTTAGCTAAGAAGACTCCCCTAGTTCTTATCCCCACAATAGCTAAATCAGTTACTCCTTTATTTTTTTCTGCTATCTCATGGGCGATCCTTACCAGAGTCCTGCTAATTTCATTTTCTCCCATTACCACCGCCTTTTCCTGCATATTCACTTCTTTATACCTCCTTTTCTTCCTCCCATATATTTAAACAAAATTCCCTTTCAATCCATTGTTGCTGATATAGGAACATAATCATTTCTTACCAGACCCACCTGACAGCTGTTAAAGAAAGACATAGATTTTCTATATAATAAAATATCCCCTTATTAATTACTAATAAGAGGATATCATTTTCCTTTTTTATCCCCTTATTAGTCTCTCTGAACCAATTTAAAAGGGCAAATTTTATTTTTCTAATAATATATTAAAAGCTTTCAATAGTCAATCAAATTTTTAGCATTTACTATTTAAAGATTAAAAATTAACTTTCTTAAATTCTCTCCATGCTTTTTTAACCATTCATAAACTATCTTCCCTTCACTTGGCAAACTAAAATCTTGAACTCCCAATTCAATATATTTTTGAAGATCTTCTATCTTATAATTGATGGAACCTATTTCTACGCGGGGGCGGATTCCCTTCTCTAATGCTGTTTTAATGGTTTTTAACTCTGCCTCTTTTACTTTTGGGTGATTACGCTGCCCTGGATATCC
>DSEL01000151.1 GCA_011056645.1 Candidatus Atribacteria bacterium | reverse complement strand
TCTTAAGAATATCAATTCCTTTCTGATCAATATTTTCTAATAATAGAACTTTAAATTTTTTTATCATCTTGGTTATCTTTTCTTGAATATAATAATTTTTTATTTTCTTAATCACAAAATAAATCTTTTTTTTCAACCATTATTCTATCTATTTTCCCGGTCGACGACGAACAATTAAGAAATAGTAAAATACTATTGTTAGAACTAAAAAGAAGACACTATCGGCACTTCTAAAGAAAATTAAAGGATTGCCATGCCCAAGGGAAAGGGCTCTTCTGAAATAATCTTCTGCCATAGGCCCTAATATAAAACCTAACAATAGACAAACAACTGGAAAATTTTGCTTTCTAAGGATATAAGCGATGATTCCCATAATTAAAGCCATGAACATCTGAAAAATCGAAAAGGTGCTAACATAAGCTCCAACGATTGCTACTGTTGCAATACTGGCATATAATATACCTCTATCTATTAAAACTATTTTTATACAATAAGGTCCAAGCAGAAAAAGACTTAAAGGCAACAATATCAAAGCACTTACAAATAAAGCAGCGAACATGGGAGCGACCAAATGAAATTGCGTACTCATTAATTGAGGTCCGGGCTGTAATCCATTAATAATTAATACTCCTAATACAACTGCTGTTGTTGCATCTCCCGGGATACCAAAAGTTAACATGGGAACCAGAGCTCCGCCACACATGGCATTATTCGCCGTTTCAGCTGCCGCTATACCTTCTACTGTTTCTGAAGTACCAAACCTTTCCGGATGTTTTGATGCCCTTATCGCTTCGGAATAGGAAATAAAAGCAGCCATTGAACCGCCTGCTCCCGGAAGCACACCAACAAAAAAACCAATCAATGCACTTTTAATATAGGATACTATCCCAATTTCTTTAATATCTTTCCATTTTGGAATAAAATCCCGCCTATTTAATTTATGCTCAGTTTCTTCTTTTTTTACACTGACTTCATCTTGGCTTTTTTCAGCTTGGATCAATACTTCACTAACGGCAAATGTGCCAATAATTACCGCCATTAAATCTATCCCTTCAGTTAAAACATTAAAACCAAAATTAAAACGTACCATCGGTTTCATTAAGTCAATTCCTATTGTAGCAAGCATAATTCCCAGGAAGGTAGCAATTGCACCCTTTGCCAAAGACTTTCGATTAATCAGAATAATAACCACCAGTGCAAATAGAATTAGAGAAAATTTTCCAGGCGTTCTAATCATTAAAGCTAATTTTAACGAAAAAGGAGCAATCAGCATTAATAAAATACTTCCGATCGTTCCACCTATCATTGAACCAAAAGCAGCATGTCCCAGGGCTTTTGCTCCTTGACCATTTTGCATTAATTTATTCCCTTCTAAAGCAGTCATCATTGCAGAAGGAGCACCCGGTATATTAATAGTAATAGCGGTAATACTTCCCGAATATATACCGGCCATAAATATCCCCATACACATAACCAAAGAACTCACGATATCCATACTATAAGTTAAAGGTAAAATCAAGGCTATTGCTAAACAAGAAGTGAGTCCTGGTACCGCCCCAAAAAACATGCCTATAAAAAACCCTATAACTAAATAAATAAAGATAGTTAGATTTGTTAATACGACAAAACCATTTAGTATACCTTGTATATTTTCCATTAAAATATACCTCCCAATTTAGGCAATCTTATTGCAAATATTTTTTCATATAACAAAAATATTAGAACAGTAATAATGACAGCGTAGATAATTTTTATATACAGCTTTCTTTTTTTAGAATCGAAAATTGAAATGATACTAAAAATATAAAGAATCGAAGATAACATATAACCGGTCGATTTTAAAATTAGAATATAAATAACGGTAAAGATAATGATTAGTATGGGTTTAGTTTTATTTGTCAAATTAAAATCAATTATTTCTTTTTTTTGTTTCAAAGAATCAATCAATAGATATAATGTTATAAGATACATTAAGCAAGAAATTACTATCGGGAAAAAATTAACATCAACCCTTCCTTTTCTTATAGGTGAACCCATATTAATAGCTTCAATCATATATATTGTGTTCCAGATAAATATCATAATACAGATAATCGTTGTATTATTTATCTTATGTTTAAAATTAATCAACATATCACTACCCTCCTGTACAATCAACCTTTACCCTTTTGGTAAAGGGTAAAGGTTGATTGCTACCTTGTTTATTCCTCAATAATACCTTGTTTAATTAAGTCATTTAGAATATCAAAATACTTGGTTTGAGTATCAGTTGCCCATTTATTTACGTCTGCTCTTCCCAACCACGCTGAGGTTACGCCAACTTGGTTAAGCCAATCCAAAAATTCATCTGAATGGTAAGCATCGTCAAATGTTTTCTCAAGCTTTGCTAGTATATCTTCTGGGGTTCCAGCAGGAGCAGCAACTAAAACAAAGCTGAGTACTTCTAAATTGTAACCCAATTCTTTTAAAGTTGGTACATCAGTAAATTTTACATTTCTGGTTCCTGATAATTCTACCAAACCGCGTGCTTGCCCAGAATTGATTAGTGGTGCAAAATCGCCCAAGCTGGTGATAATGACTTCTACTTCTCCGGAAAGCAATGCTTCTTTTTGAGGAGCAGCGCCACCTGTATAGGAAATTACATTAAATGTAACCCCTACTTTTTCTTGAAGCTGTAAAATTGCAATATGTGTTCTCGAACCCAATTCTTGTATACCTATATTAATACTTTCTGGTTTTTCCTTGGCGGCTTTTACGAGATCTTCAAAGTTTTTAAATCTTGAGTCTTGACGAACCACTAAAGCATCAGCTTCACTGGTGAGTCGGCATAACAAAACTAACTTGTCCAAACTATATCCCGGAACCAATTCTTTCCAGGGAACAGTAATAACGCTATCGTAAGTGAGCGTTCCAAGGGTACTTCCATCGGGCTTAGATTGCATTACGGAATATACACCGGTTCCGCTCATTCCACCTTCTAAGTTTTCAACATAAATGGAAACAGGAAGAGCTTTTTCAGCTATTTGCGAAATCTTTCTGGTAATAGCGTCTGTTCCTCCGCCCGCGCCCCAGGGACAAACCATTCTAATGTCCTTTTCGGGATATTCGGCTGCAATACTAACCAACGTTACAAAAGATAGCATCAAAAGAATAAAAAGAATCATCAATTTCGATTTAAATTTCATTTTAAAATACTCCTTTTTTATTTTTTTAAATTTTTAATTTTAACTAATTATAAATTCTAAGCAGCAATTAAACTATAAAATCACCTCCATCCTATCGTATAACTTATCTACGATAATTTTGCATTCCATGTTAGTGTTATTTAATATCGACCTTTTTTGTATAATTATTATCAGAACATTTTTATATCCACTTTAAGTCAAAGGATTTTTATGTTTTTTAAATTATTTCTTCTTTTTAAGATTCCCTATTCTATAAAACCTGCATACTATACAGCACTTCTTTTAGTTTCTCTCTAGCCTCTTCTGTTAAGGGTTGCACCGGCTTTAAAGTAGAACCTACTTCGATACCTAAAAGGTTTAAACCTTCTTTTACAACCACCGGAAAACTTCCTAAACTGAAAGCCATGCGTAGGGGAGCTAATTGAAACTGTGCCTTTAAAGCTTCCTGGTAATTGCCTTTTTGATACTCTTCATAAATTTTCACCACTATCTTAGGAACAATATTTGCCGTAGCAGCAATAGCCCCTTTCCCTCCGTAAGCTAAAAATCCATATATCAACGTATCTCTCCCGGCTAAGACAGAAAAATCATTGTTAGTTCTTCTTATATATTCAGCTCCCTGGGCCATGTCACCGCTACTATCTTTAATCCCTATAATGTTATCAATCTTGCTAAGTTTGACTACCAGATCAACACTAAGATTAATCCCCGTTCGTCCAGGATTATTGTAAAGAATAATGGGTAAATCTGTACTGCGAGCAATTGCCTGGTAATGATTAAATAATTCTTGTTCATTGGGGGAAATAAAAACCGGCGTAATTATCGATAAAACATCAACACCTATATCAGTAGCTAACTTGGTGAGTTGGATCGTTTCTTTGGTAGTGGTAGCGCCAGTACCAACATAAACCGGAACCCTTCCATGATTTGCTTCCATTACCGTTTCGATAATTTCTTTTTTCTGGTTGATACTAAGACCATACCATTCTCCGGTACTTCCCAAGGGGAATAGACCATGCACTCCTCCTTCTATCAGGTAATTCACTACTCTACCGATTGCTTTTTTATCTATATTTTCCTCCCTGTCTAATGGGGTTACCATTGGAGGTATAATACCCTTAGGATGAACTGTCATATCTTTACTCCTTTCACACTAATTACTTTCTTTGCAAAGAAACACTATTTAATCCCTGATAAAGCTTAGTCAGTAGCTGCCCTGATCTACTAAAGCATAATCTACCCACCGGCTATTAAAACCTGCAACATTTCCATTATTTAATATTTTTTTAATTTCCTATATATTTAATTTTAAATTTCCCTCAGAATTAAATTCTATTTTTGCCCAAGATAATTCATAAGAAATATTCTTTTTCTCTTTTATTTCTTCCCATATCGGCTCTGATACATACATCTCATCAAGCTTTAAGGTATTTTTTATGATAACAATTCTGGGAATTACACCTGGCAGGTTCCATACAGTTTTTAATCCTACTTCAATTGCTTCTCTGTCCGTATCAAAGACCATCGGAATTCTTGCCCTATCGAGAAAAGTTGTAGTAATAGTATTCATATTCGTCGCTTTGAAATCTATTTTTTCATATAATCTCCTGGTAATCATATCAGCCATTCCTATCCCCAAAGCGTTTCCGTGAGTTTCCGGGGTTAAATCTAAAATCAATATTTTTTTAATCACCGGGGGCTCGTACTCATCTGGCTGAAAATCTTTTATCCCACCAATGACATTAGTATCTATTCCTGTTCCACTTATATTTTTGCCCATTTCTTGAATAATAAGAATGTCTATCTTTTTTACCGGAAGTGTCGGCAATATTTGTTTACATTCCCTGAGTAATTCTTTGTCTATTCGAACAAAGTCTTCCGGTACGCCTGCCATAATTTTAAGGGTTTGATCGTAACCATTCTCTAAAATAGCAAACCCTGCTAAAATTGGTGCTTTTTCAAGGATTAATTTCGCAAATTCGAACATATAATCCCGAAGCCCTTTTACTCCAAGAGAATGGACCAATTTCGCACCTTGATGATTGCCTAATCCTACAGATAACATTTTATGTAAACCACTTTCAATTTCTGCTTTAAAAGCTGTATGTACCTTCACCCGATTTACCACAATAATTCCATCAGCTAAGTACGCAATTTTATCGAAAAATATCGGTAAGCCATTTTTAAGTTGACCCAATTCTACCGTTTCCATAGAAGCTTTTATTGGTACACCCATACTTTCTTCTGTAATTCCATAATTGGCCAGTACATCTTTTTGTCCCTCGGAAGTTGCCCCCCCATGAGATCCCATTGCGGTTAAAATAAAAGGCACACACTTTCTATTTTTAACTTCACTAATAATGCTTTTTAAAATTAATTGAAGATTATCAATCCCTCTACTTCCAACGGTTATTCCAATTTCCATTCCGGGTTTGATTTTTTTATCTAACTGAATACGAGAAAACTCATCTTTGATGGTTTTAGGTATATCTTCTAAATAAGTATTATTAAATTTTTGATAAACTTTTCTAAATTGTAAATTAATATCCGTCATGATAAACTCCAATTTAAAAATAATTTTGATAAAATGAATTTAGATTATAATTTTTCAAGGGCAGTTTTGATTCTCTCCATTCCTTTTTCAATGGTTTTATAATTTGTCGTGTATGAAAATCGTGCATAGCCTTCTCCTAATTTTCCGAAGGCATTTCCGGGAACTATGGCTACTTTTGCTTCATTTAATAGATATTCACAAAATTTCTCGGAGTCCATTCCGAATTTTTTGATGGAAGGAAAAATATAAAAAGCCCCCTGGGGAGGTTTATAGGGAATCTCCATTTGATCAAAATAAGACATCATTAGCATCCTTCTTCGACCAAATTCTTTAACCATCTCTTCCACACAATCTTGAGAGGAAGTTAATGCTATTCTTGCTCCTTCCTGAACAAAAGTATTGGGACAACTTAAGATATGCTGATGCATTTTAAGCGCCTCTCTGATAATATTCTTCGGTCCAATTAGATAACCAACTCGCCAACCATCCATGGCATAAGTTTTAGAAAGACTCCCAATAATAAAAGTTCTCTCCCGCATATCTTTTAAGTTCGCTATACTAATATAATTGATATCTTCTTGGTATATCATTTTATTGTAAATATCATCGGAAATAACAAAAAAATTATATTTTTTCGCCAATCCAGCAATTACTTCTAATGAATTCCGGGAAATGACTTGACCAGTCGGGTTATGGGGTGAGGTTAAAATAATTAATTTTGTTCGGTCAGTTATATAGTTTTCTAAATTTTCAGGTTGTTCCAAAATAATATCTAAAGGTACGCTTATGTCTTTTGCTCCTCCCAAAAAAGACCATCCCTTATAGTATACATACATCGGATCGGGAATTAATACTTCATCCCCTGGGTTCAACAAAGTTTGGGTAGCAAGATAATTTGCCTCGGAAGCCCCCACGGTCACAATGATCTCATCTATTCCCACCTCTAATTGGAAATCTTCTTTTATTCGATAGGCAATTGCCTCTCTCAAGGCTTGCGTCCCGGCACTTAAATCATAATGCACCATTCCTTTTTTAAAGGCCTCTTCGGTCGCATCGATAATATGTTGTGGTGTATCAAAATCAGGCCTACCTTGAGAAAATTCTATAACATCAAATCCTTCATTCTTCATTTTTTTTGCTTTATTAGTTGTTTCTCGTATTTTGGAGAAATTTATCCCCTTTACACGATCACTTGCTCCGAGACCAATCATTAGATAAATACCTCAACTTTCTTTATTCTATTAGATCAACTGATAGATTGTTCTGCTAATTTAACTCCGAAATCTAACGCTTTCATATTTAATTCTTGGGTTGTATCCGGGATGAGATCAAACATTGCTTTTTTTATGGCATGGTAAGATACCACTCCAATCTTTTTATAAAGAAAGCCTAACATAATCATATTAGCAACGTTTTTTTTCTTTAATTCCTCAAGCGCAATTTTATTAAATGACTTATGATAATGAATAACACCTTCTTTTAAATATGATACCTTTACTAAATCAGAATCAGTGATAACAACTCCGTCTGATTTGAGGTCGTTAACATGACCATCAAAGGCTTTCTGATTTAAAGCAATAAGTATATCAGGATTATTAATAACCGGATAAATAATTTTTTCTTCCGAAACGATCACTTCCGTACATACATCTCCGCCTCTCATATCAGAACCATAAGTTTGTGTTTGAACGGCATTGATTTTATCATAAACCGAAGCGGCTCTCCCCAAAATAACACTTGATAATACCACACCCTGACCACCCATACCGGTTAATCTTATTTCCATTTTCTTCATTTTCTTGCAGCCTCCTTGCGCAGCCTTTTTATTTCATCGGTTAATTCCGGGATGTTTTTCTTCTCCACAAGTTCTCCTACGATGATCTTGTCTTTTAATTTCTCTTCACTCATACTCCTGGCTTTACTTATATTCACCGAATATTTTTTATAATCCAGTAACATACTTACCGCATTATTTCTCTTGCTGATGACTTTACCGTATTGAACAGGACACTGCGAAACTACTTCAATAAAGGAAAATCCTTTATGCATAATCGCTTTCTTTATGGAATTCTTCAAGGGACGAACCTGGTAAGTCGTCCAACGGGCTACGAAAGTAGCACCGGCAGCAATGGCTAAACTACTTAAATCGAAAGGTCTTTCGATGCTTCCATAAGGTGTAGTCGTTGTCTTGGAATCATAAGGAGTAGATGGCGCTACTTGTCCTCCAGTCATTCCAAAAATTTGATTGTTAACACAAATGAGCGTTAGATCAATATTTCTTCTGGCGGCATGAATAAGATGATTTCCTCCGATCGCACTGGTATCTCCATCACCGGCACAAACAATTACTTTCATCTTAGGTACAGCTAATTTTAGTCCGGTAGCAAAAGCGGCAGAACGACCATGGGTAACATGCAAAAGATCGGTATTAAATGAAGGACTGGGAATCCACCCTGAACAACCGATACCTGATACAAAGGCTACATCATCAAAATTTAACCCTAATTCGTCAATTGCCCTTAAAATGCTTTGGGAAATAATGCCATTTCCACAACCAGGACAAGTAGTGTAATTTATTTCTCCTCGGAAATATTTTTTTAAAGGATGTTCAACAGCTCTTTCCATTATATGACCTCCTTAATTTCATCTAAAATATATTCGGGACGATAAAGGGTACCTAAAATTCGAGGAGGTAAAAATTTAACTTTAGCATTACCATTAACAGCCGCTTGAACAAATGGCAATATCTGTCCTAAATTATTTTCACATACTATAATTGTTTTAACTTTTTTAGATAATTCCTCAACTTGATCTTGGGGAAAAGGCCATAAAGTAATCGGCCTAAAACTACCGACTTTTAATCCTTTTTCTCGGGCTAATTTAACCGCTTCTAAGACTGCTCGATGCACTACTCCGTAAGAAAATATTGCTACTTCTGCATCTTCCAGGTATTCCTCTTCTATCATGACAATATCGTCTTTGTGTTTTAATATTTTATTGCTAAGTTTTTTAATAGCAACATCCATAATTTTTGGATCGGATACATTCCTAAACCCATCTTCTTTATGGGTAGAGCCGGTAATATTCGCCTTCAGACCTTTCCCAAAAATAGGCATTGGGGCTACTTCTTCATCTAAAAATATCTTTTGATGCATTCCCTGATAAGTTAGCAATTGTTTTCTTTCCACTAATATAATCTCATCAGTAAAAGGAAAATCAACTCTTTCTCTCATATGACCAACTAATCCATCCGCTAATATAAAGACCGGAACACGATATTTTTCCGATTTATTAAAAGCTTCAATAGTAAAATCAAACATTTCTTGCGGAGAAGAAGGTGCTAAGGCAATAATCTGATACTCCCCATGTGAGCCAAATTTTGCTTGAAGCATATCTCCTTGTAGGGGGACGCTTGGGCTTCCGGTAGAGGGACCTCCTCTTTGCACGTTTACAATAACACAAGGCGTTTCAGTAACGACTGCCAGACCAATATTTTCTAACATTAAACTAATCCCCGGCCCGGAAGTAGCAGTCATCGACTTTGCTCCTCCCCAGGAGGCACCGATAATATTGGCAATAGCGGCAATTTCATCCTCGGTCTGGATGAAAGTCCCTCCCTCTTCAAACATTCTTTGAGACATATGATGAGCAATTTCCGAAGCGGGAGTTATGGGATAACCGGCGAAAAAATTACATCCTGCAGCAATAGCCCCTTCTGCGCAGGCTATATTTCCCTGGATAAAATCAGTTTTTCTTATAGTAATTTTATTTTGCATTTTTACTCACCACGATAGCAAAATCTGGACAATAGATCATACAGTTTTCACATTTTGTACATTTTTCTTCATTGGTTATTCTGGGGAAACGGAATCCCTTATTGTTTAACTCACCGGAAAATTCTAATATTTTAACCGGACAAAGGGCAATACATATTCCGCAACCCTTGCATGCATCTTTACTTATTTGAACCATTCTCTTACTTTGTACCTCCCAATCATTGTCAATTTCCTTTTTTACTCTATTGGTTATCATGAAACAAATTTTTCACTAAAGAAGGGATTTCGTAAAGCATATTAGCTATTCTTACATCGGCGGCCAGTAAGGATGCAACCTTGCTTTTAGCGCTTCCTTTGCCGCCTTCGATGATTGCTCCTGCATGTCCCATTCTCTTCCCCGGAGGTACTGAAGTTCCGGCAATATAAGCGACAACCGGTTTAGACATTTTTTCCCTAATGAATTCTGCAGCATCTTCTTCTTGAGTTCCGCCTACTTCCCCAACTATAACCACCACTTTGGTATCTTTATCTTGATTAAATAATTTTAAAATATCCACTAAATTAGTCCCGGCAATCCTATCGGCACCCATGCCAACTACCGTACTCTGCCCTACCCCTATTGCGCCTAAATTTGCTGCCACTTCGTAAGCCAATGTTCCGCTCCTGGAAATGATGCCGACTTGACCTCGACAAAACATATTTGCCGGTAAAATACCTATCTTACACTCACCGGGAGTAATGATGCCCGGGGTAGTCGGACCAATTAAAGTAGCATTTTTCTGCAAAGCATAAGCCTTCATCTCCATTACATCATGTACCGGAATATGCTCGGTTATTAGAACCATTGTTTTAATCCCTGCATCAATTGCCTCAATAACTGAATCTTTGGCTACACTTGCAGGAACAAATAAAAGTGAAACATCGATTGAAAAATGATTGACTGCTTCCTCTACCGTATCAAATACAGGAACACCTTCAATTTTTAAGCCTCCTTTTCCCGGAGTTACCCCTGCCACTATCTTGGTTCTTTCTTTTAACATATAACTTGTTTGAGTTGCACCAATATTCCCGGTAATGCCCTGAACTAATACCCTGGTCTTTTTATTAATTAAAATACTCATTTTGCTTTAACCCCCAACAATTTTGCGAGAAATTCTACTGCTTTCTGAGTTTCGGATTCCTTAATTACATGAACCCCTACTTCTTCTAAGGTACTCCAAGTTTCTTCTTGGTGATTACCTAAAGCCTTCGCTACCATGGGAATACTCACTTTTTTTTCTTTAATCACCTTAGCTATTCCCTTAGCTCCTTCATGAATAGGATTTATCCCTCCATATAAGTTTATTAATATTGCTTTTAATTCAGGTTGCTCTAAAACAAGCTCCATACAATCCACCATTAAGTCAGAAGTTATCCCGCCTCCTGTTTCCAAAAAATTTGCGGGAGATAACCCGGGATAATCATTTATCATATCCATGGTGGCCATAGCCAATCCAGCTCCACTGCAGATTAATCCAATGTTTCCATCCAATTTAACAAAAGTAGCTCCTTTTTTCATTAATCTCTGGTCTCTTCCGCTCATAGCATCCCATCTTTTTCTATTTAATTTAGGATGCCGGAAAAGAGCTGAATCATCTATCTCTAAAACTGCATCTACACAAAACACTTTTTTGTCTTCAGTAAGCACTAAAGGATTTATTTCTGCAATTAGACCATCATATTCTCTAAATATTTTATACAATTTTATTATTATATTTACGGTTTTTATTAAAGGTTCACCGCTTAATCCAATTTTTTTAACCAGACTTATAACTTGATAGGGATATAAATTTTGTAAAGGATCAACCGGCAGTTTAAATATTTTTTCTGGATTTTCTCTATTTACCTCTTCTATATTAATACCACCTTCAGAAGAAATCATAATGATGGGAATTCCTAAAGTTCTGTCAATGGTAATCCCTAAATACATTTCCTTCTGGATCTCTATTTTTTTTAAAACTAACAATCCTTCAGGTTTATATCCTTTTATCTCAGTTTTTAGCATCTTATCTGCCACGATATCTATTTCAGCCAGGCGATCTACAATCTTTACTCCTCCGGCTTTTCCTCTTCCTCCTACTAAAACTTGAGATTTAAGTACTACCGGTACACCAATACTCTGCGCTATTTCCTTTGCTTCCCGGGGTATTTTGGCCAATCCCCCCGGTGGAATATCAATGCCATATTTTGAAAATATTTCTTCTGCCTGATATTCATGTAATTTCATAAGGTTCTTCCTCCGTATCAAATCAAAATGAATTCTTTATCTTAATTTAATTAATTATTGTATTTACTTTCCGGGTAGCTACCAAATCTATATTCTCGTTCAATAAATTCTCAGCTACTATCTGGCCAAGGTCAATAGGAGCTTCAACTTTAATCCGACGGGTCATCTCTCCTATTTTCTTTAAATATTTTTTGGGGACGGGAAAAGTAGTTTTAACACTAACCAAGGGAAAATCTCCATTTTCTACCTCAACCGAGCCGGTGAAGACCCTTAGGGGATTGATAATCTCGTTTTCTACATAGTCTTTTCCCTTAAGGCATTCCTGCCCGGTAATATTTTTAATGTTTGTTCCTTCATATTCTACTTTGATGCGGCATCCGTTGGGACAGATGATACAAACAAATTCTCTCTCCATAGTTAAACCAACCTTACCTTTAGTGATTTTAGATCCTCTAATTCTCTCGAGGATAACTTCACCCTGATCATCTCTGCTGGATTTACCCGGGGGAAAGATTTTTTCTTGATAACTTTTTCACCATCATGAAAGATTAAAGCCTTCTTTTCTCCCGGTTGATTCACCCGAAAGGAAAAGAGTGTATCTTTAAGGCTATTTAAAGTTTGAGGCACAACATATCTTAAACCCTTTTCCAATTCTACTTTTATATTGCACTCTTTCCTTGGTTTCCCCCTTAGATATTCTGCCACTCCCTCTACAATATATTCGGCTTCCAATGAGACATTATCTACAATATCATGTACCTGCAGAACATTCCCGCAGGCAAAGATGCCGGGGAGACTGGTCTGACCTCTTTGGTCGACTTGCGGTCCTCCGGTGATGGGGTCTAACAGAATACCTGCTTCCAGGGAAAGTTCATTCTCTGGTATGAGACCTACCGAGAGAAGCAGCGTGTCACAAGCTATTTTCTGCTTACTTCCCGGGATAATTCCTCCTCGTTTGCCCAATTGAGCAATGGTTACGCCGGATAAACGTCCATTTCCCTCTATATCTACTACGGTATGGTTGAGCAAAAGGGGAATATTAAAATCATACAAGCATTGATTGATATTTCGGGGAAGACCGCTACTGTAGGGGAGTTTCTCGGCAACGGTGATAACCTCTGCTCCTTCCAGGGTTAGGCGTCGAGCCATGATCAAGCCAATGTCTCCCGAACCTAATATGACTATTTTTTCCCCCACCATATAATCTTTTAAATTAATTAATTCTTGTGCCACACCGGCCGTATAGATACCGGATGGTCGAGCTCCCGGTATCCCAATAGCTCCCCGGGTTCGCTCACGGCAGCCCATGGCCAGAATAACTACTTTGGCTTGAAAATGCTGTAAACCGTTACTGCCCATTACCACCACTTCTTTTTGAGGAGTAAGACTTACTACCATACTATTTAATAAGTAAGGGATCTCTTGATCTAATAACTGTTCAATATATCGTTGAGCATATTCCGGACCAGCCAGGGAGATGTGAAACTTTTCCAGCCCAAATCCGTCATGGATACACTGGTTTAAGATACCTCCTAAATAGCCTCCCCTTTCAATAAGGAGAAGTTCCTCTATCCCTTTCTGCTTGCAGGCAACGGCAGCGGCTAAACCAGCAGCCCCTCCTCCAATGATAATAACTTCTTTTTCTGACATGATTGATTATTTTCCTTATTGCTTCTATATCCGTTTAACAGATAAGAATCATTTCCTTTTAAGGTAATTTCCTTGGGATCAAGCTCAAAGTATTCTCTTAATATCTCCATAATTCTGGTTTGACAATATCCTCCCTGGCATCTTCCCATCATAGCCCGGGTGCGATATTTAATGGAGATCAGACTTTTAGCCCCCAAAGGATTGTTGGCTGCTTCCAATATTTCTTTCTTGGTAATTTTTTCACAACGGCAGACGATCTCTCCGTAGTTAGAATCTTGTTTGATTAAGGCTTTCTTGGTCTCTTCATCCTGTTCTTCAAATTTTAAAATTCCTTTTCTGAAAGGATTAAAGCTAAAATTGGAATTTAATCTTTCTTTTTTATTGATGATGTTAACTACTCTTTGAGCAATTGGTTGAGCGGCGGTCAATCCTGGAGATTCAATTCCGATTAGATTGATAAAATTATTCACTGTATCGCTTTCTTCTATCACAAAATCCCAAAATCCGCCAACAGAAGAGGGAACTTGTTTGGCTCGAAGACCAGAATAACTACGAATGATATCACCTGATGAAATTAAAGGTAAAAAGCTATAGGCTTCAGCAGAAAGCATTTTCATTATTGGGAAAGTGCTAGAAAAATCATTTCTTCTGTTAATATATTCATTGCTGGGACCAATTAAAATATTACCATCAATAGTAGGAGTCAGATGAACTCCCAACCCCCCGGTACCATCTTGGGGAACCGGATAAACCAGATGATTTATCATCCAAGAGGCTTTCTTATCCAAGATATGGTATTCTCCCCGACAAGGATAGAGGCTGAATTTTTTTATTCCAGCCATTCGGGCAATTCTATCAGCATAGAGACCAGCGCTATTAATTACATAGGAAGAAGTAAATTCTCCTCGGTTAGTGCTAATTTTAAAGTAAGAATTATCTAATCTGCTAATATCTTTTACTTCGGTATTTAGAAAGAAAGAAGCTCCATTATTCAGGGCATTTTCAGCCAGGGCAATGGTTAAAAGGTAAGGAGAGGTGATAGCGGTTTCGGGAGAATAAAGGGCAGCTATTCCGACCAAATTGGGTTCCAGCCTTTTCAGTTCATTCAGGCCAATAATTTGTAAGTTGTCTACTCTGTTCGCATCACCCTGCTGCTTTAATTTTTGCAAATCTTTGAGCTCTTCTTTTTTTTGGGCGACCACTAATTTCCCTATCTTTTTGTAAGGCACTCCAAGTTGATGACAAAGATCTTCAAAAGATTTATTCCCCTCAACACAAAATTTAGCCATCAAGGTACCCGGTCTATTATTAAATCCGGCATGAACCACTCCACTATTTCGACAGCTTGTTCCCCAGCCAACATCATCTTCCTTTTCTAAAACTGCAATCTTAATTTTGTATTTAGATAATTCTCGGGCAATAGCACAACCAACTACACCGCCTCCGATTATAATTATGTGAAAATCATGGTTTATTGTTTTCATCTTTTCCCTTTAAAAACAAATAAATAAATTCTTGCTATCTCTAAAACTATTTATGGCTGGAATCAGGGACATCTATTGCCTCAAGAGAAGATCTTTTTGCTCTTTCTAAGTGTTGGATTAAGGTTTCAAGAATAAGTTTTTTGTCATTCTTTTGTATGGCCTCAATAATTGCCAAATGTTCTCTTACTGAACCGGCAAAAGTAATTCTTTTGAGAGATATGTTTCTCAGCCAATGGATCTGTTCTTGAAGATTAGCTAATAAGTTAATCAGCTTTTTATTGCCGCAACTTTTAATAAGAAGGTCATGAAATTTTTTATCTAAAGCTAAATACTTGATACAATTTTCTGGTTCTGTGGATTTGTTAATAAATTTTTTAAAGCTAACTCCTATTTTTTCTAATTCCTCTAAGGATATCTTACCTATAGAATTTTTAATTGCCAGTGATTCTAATGTTTCTCTAATTTCAAAGAGATCTTCTATTATTTGAGTGGTAACTTTAGAGACTGCTGCTCCTTTTCGGGGAATAACAGTAACAAATCCCTCTTTTTCCAACCGATTAAAGGCTTCTCTAATGGGTGCTCTACTGATATTCATTGCTCTTGACAATTCTTCTTCCGGCAAACGGGTACCCGGCTTTAAAGTACCTATTATTATCTTAAATTTTATGTCCTGGTAAACCCTGTCTTTAAGGGATAGGTAGTTTCCTAAATCTTCGAAATACTCTTTCATAATTCCCCACTCCTTTTCAAAGATCCAACTATTCTTGTAAATATTTTATATTGTCGATTGTATATTGTCAACAATAATTAGAATATTTTTTACATAATATCTAATAAACCAAAGATAAAAATACGGAAAATTGGAAGGTTATGGTGCTCAAATGATAAGATTAGAGGCAGTTTGAATTTACCCAAAAAATTTAAAGGCGATTATTTGCTGAACTGTGATACTTGCCATAATTTTTTTATAATCTCATCCCCTATTTTGATGGTAGATGAATTTCCTCCCAAGTCATGAGACTTTATTTTACCTTCCATGAAGATTTTTTCTATTGCATCCTCTATGGCTCGAGCAGCTTTAGTCTCTCCTAAATGATCTAACATCATTGCACCGGAAAGTATTGTGGCAGTGGGATTAGAAATGTTTTTACCGGCTATATCAGGGGCAGAACCATGCACAGGTTCAAACATAGATACACCTTCAGGGTTTATATTTCCTCCGGCAGCTATTCCTAACCCCCCCTGGATCATCGCTGCTAGGTCGGTAATAATATCTCCGAACATATTCGGAGTAACTACCACTTGATACCATTCGGGTCTTTGAATAAAAAACATGGCAACGGCATCAACAAAGTTAAACTCAGTCTCGATACCAGGATACTGGCGGGAAACTTCTCCAAATATTTCTCTCCATAATCCATAAATATCTGTTAACACATTAGCTTTATCTACTGAAGTTACCCTTTCTAAATTCTTCTTTTTGGCTAACTCAAAAGCATACTTAATTACCCTTTTAGCCCCAGATCTGCTGATCAAACCAACCTGATAAGCCATCTCTTCTTCTTGTTCTAAATTAAAACCTACTTCTATTTTAGCTTTATATAATTTTCTTTTTACTTCCAGATGGTCCTGGTTCGCCTTGGTTTTAAACCTTCCCCCTATTCCTATATAAAAATCTTCTGTATTTTCTCTAACCACATAAAAATTAATATCCTTCGGGCTTTTATCTTTCAGGGGACAAGGAACTCCTTTATACAATCTGATAGGACGTAGATTAATATACTGGTCAAAGTAAAACCTGGCTTTCAATAATATCTCTTTTTCTAAAATTCCCGGTTTTACTCGGGGATCACCAATAGCTCCAAAGTAGATTGCATCCATATCCTCAATCTCTTTTAAGGCGCTATCGGGTAATAATTCTCCGGTTTTCAGGTAATGTTCAGCGCCAAAAGGATATTCAATCCAATTTATATCTATGGCAAATATTTTGGATACTGCTTTAATTACTTTCTTGCCTTCTCTTATTATTTCCGGTCCTATCCCATCACCGGGAATTAAAGCTATATTATACATCTTTTTCTCTCCTCTTTATTTCTTCTTTAACATATTCTCTTAATCCACCCGAAGAAATAATATTTTGAATAAAGACTGGTAAGGGATTTATTTCGTAAACTCTATCTTTATTAATATTTTCTATTATTCCTCTGGCTGTATCCACTTTTAGAAAATCACCTTCGGAACATTGATCTGCAATTTCTTCGGATTCAAAGATGGGAAGACCAATGTTTATGGCGTTTCTAAAAAAGATTCGAGCAAAAGATTGAGCGATAATACAAGATACACCTGCTGCTTTTAAGGCAATGGGTGCATGTTCGCGGGAACTCCCGCAACCAAAGTTTCTACCAGCCACTATAATATCACCCCGAGTCATTTTTTTAACAAACTCAGAATCATAATCTTCCATGCAATGCAAAGCTAACTCTTTAGGTTCAGAGGTATTAAGATAACGAGCAGGAATTATTACATCGGTATCAATATTGTCTTTAAATTTCCATACTTTGCCTTTAATCGTCATTTCATTTTACCTCCTCGGGACTGGCTATTCTGCCTAAAATAGCAGAAGCAGCAGCAAGAGCAGGACTGGCCAGGTATACTTCGCTTTCGGGGTGTCCCATCCTTCCTACAAAATTCCTGTTTGTGGTAGAAATTGCCTTTTCCCCTTTAGCCAAAATACCCATATATCCGCCCAAACATGGACCACAGGTAGGAGTACTAACTGCTCCACCTGCATTAATGAAGATACCAATTAAACCTTCTCGAATAGCTTGCAGGTAGATATCTTGAGTTGCCGGAATAATAATCAATCTGACTTTAGGATGAACTTGCTGCCCTTTTAGGATTTCTGCGGCTATACGTAAATCTTCTATCCTCCCGTTAGTACAGGAACCGATAATAGACTGATCAATTTTAATCTCTTTTACTTCGCTAATCGGTTTAGCGTTTTCCGGTAAATGAGGAAAAGCTACTTGAGGCTCAATTTTACCGACATCAATCTCTATAATTTTCTCATAATGAGCATCGCGATCACTTTGATAAACCTTAAAAGGTCTCTTGGCTCGCCCTTTTAGATATGTCATAGTAATCTCATCGGGTTCGATAATTCCGGTTTTAGCCCCTGCCTCTATGGCCATGTTACACATGGTAAAGCGGTTATCCATAGAAAGTCCTTTAATCACTTCCCCGTTAAATTCCATCACCTTATAATTTGCTCCATCGACTCCAATCCTGGAAATAGTATAAAGGATCAGATCTTTTCCGCTGACCCATTTATTTAATTTCCCGGAATAAATAAATTTTATGGTAGGCGGCACTTTAAGCCAGACCTCACCTAAGGCCATAATCGCTGCTAAATCGGTACTTCCCACTCCGATAGCAAAAGCACCCAATGCTCCGGAAGTGCCAGTATGAGAATCTGCCCCTACTATCACTTCACCGGGAAGCACCAATCCCTTTTCTGGTAGTAGGGCATGTTCTACTCCCATTTTACCTATTTCAAAATAATTCTCTATTCCGTACTCCTGAGCAAATTCTTTTAATAGCTTACACTGTTCTGCAGATTTTATATCTTTATTGGGAGCAAAATGATCAGGGATTAAACCAATTCTCTTTTGATTAAATACTTGTCTGGCACCACTTTCTTTAAAATATTTTATTGCAATGGGCGCAGTGATGTCATTGGCAAAGGCAAAGTCCACCCGAGCTTTAATGATATCTCCTACCCTAAAATTAGGGGTATCTGTATGAGTAGAGAATATCTTCTCTACAATTGTTTTTCCCATTATTTTCTCCTTGTTTAGTGAAATTTAATATTTATAGGTACAGTATTTATGCTGACAGTTTTCGCAGTCATTATCCTCTTGGGAAGGAGCCATTATTTCTTTCCCAGTACCGATTGCCCAGGACAATGATTTTTGGGGTAACATCATGTAACCTTTGCTTAACCTTACTCCAATATTATTAGCAGGAATGCTTTGGAAGATAACACCTTGCTGCGACACTTCCCATCCATTATATCCGGGAGAAAAATGTCTACTTGTTTTAAAGTTTTGTTCTTCTGCTTCTTTACGGGCTAACTTTCTAACACTTCGACTAAAATCCTCGACTGCTACGGTCCCTACTGCATCCAAAGCTAATGCCCGAGGAAATTCTCCTTGAGAGAATAACTCAACAACTTTTTTTTCCATCACTGCCCCAATAGTTACGACCCCTAACAGAAAATGACTTACTCCCTCTAATTGCCTGATAATTGCATTGGGGAATTTAAAGGTCAGTCCGTTTTCTAAATTAATTCTTCCCTTGGAGGCAAAGTCAACTATTTTAATTAAGGAATAAATGCCTTGGGGCATAAAAAGATCATAACCTCGATTAATTTCCTCTTCGGTAATCTGCAGAATGCTTTGATTAGGTATTTTAACCTTTTTTTGACTATACCCCTGGTATCGTAATACTGCCTCCCTGTCTATATTTAATTTAATATCTTTTATTACCTTCATACATATCTCTCATCTTCTAATTGAATTGTATAAGAATTCCATTTTCACGCAAGTTCTAATTCGCATCTCGTATCTCGTGAATAAAAAGTAGTTAGCTCGTTAATTGGTTAAATAGTTAGTTAGTTAATAGATTAATAACAAATCAGTCAACTGGCTAACCAACTAACCGGTGCACTAAATACTGACGACTATCCACTATACACAAACGATCAATCGAACAAACGGCAGACTAAATTCATATCTCGCAAAGGAAAGATATGAATTCCGGCTACATCTTTAAATTTACTTATTTCATCAATCAGTTCTCGGGATATCGTTACTCCCTCTTCTATGCTCTTCCCTCTCATTCTCTCCTTAACTTCGGGAGGAATAAAGATATCGGACAAATTATCACTCAAATATTCAACCATCTCATAACTCTTCAAAGGCATAATTCCAATAATTTTTGGTATATTGATATGAGCGGTAAGCTTTAAAAAACTTTCCAATAGCCCTATATCATAAATAGGTTGGCTTTGAATAAAATTAGCTCCGACCGATACTTTTTCTTCAAATCTTTCTATCTCTTTGGTTAAATTTCGAGCGGTGGGATTAACCGCTATCCCGATAAAAAAATCTGTGTTATCTTTAAGTTTACTTCCACTATATTCATATCCATGGTTTAATTTATTTACCATCTTTACCAATCCGATGGAATCAACATCAAAAACACCAGTCGCCATAATATAATCACCCACCTCGGGAGGATCTCCGGTTAAAGCCAGAATATTCCTTACTCCTAATGCAGACGCTCCTAAAAGTTCGGCCTGTAAGCCTAATAAATTTCTATCTCGGCAGGTTATATGAAAAATGGCCTCTAATCCTATTTTATCCTGAATAATATGAGAAAGGGCAATCGGGCTCATTCTTAATTTAGCCAATGGACAATCGGTAACATTAACCGCATCTACAACCTTTCTAAAATCGGCATTATTTACTTCTCTTAATATTTTCTCTATATTCAACGTTTTTGGGGGATCTAATTCTACTGTTACTACAAACTTATTCGCTGCTAATTTTTCTCTTAGATTCATTAACTTTATATCCGCCTTTCTTTATTTTGGATAAAATTACAATCTCCCTTTTAAAAAAACGCCAGAACATAATTTTCCTTCACGAAAAGCCTTAATATATTCCCCGCAAAATTCATCTTTACCCAACAAAAGACTGGTTACTTGGATCAAAGCCATTATTTTTTGATCAGTGGAATCCAATATTGCTGCATCGAGACCAGCTGCCATGGCTAAAACTACAAAACCTTGATTAATTAATCTTCTCTCCGGTAATCCGTAGGAAATATTGCTTAATCCAATAATTGTTTTCACTTTGGGATGTGAATCCTTTATCTTGTTTAAAGTCTCCAAAACAATATTACAATTTTGAATATTAGCGCTTACCGGTAAAGTTAAAGGATCAATATATATATCTTCTCCGGGAATTCCTTCCTGAGTAAGTTTTCTCACTAATTTATCAGCAATTTTAAATCTTTCTTTTACGCCCTGAGGAATACCCCCTTCATCCATAGTAAGGGCAACCACCGAACACTGATATTTTTTTACCAAGGGAATGATTAACTTCAATTTTTCTTTCTCTGCCGTTACCGAATTAATCAGAGCTTTACCTCTATTCCAATCATAGACTTCTAACCCCGCTTTTATAGCTTCGTGATTGGGACTATCAATACATAAAGGGGTGTCCACTGCTTCTTGCACCGTCTTTACCAACCACTTCATATCTTCCGGTTCGTTCTTTCTAATTGTCCCGATATTTAAATCCAACATCTTGGCTCCGCCTTCAACCTGTTTTTGGGCTATCTCTTGAATAAATTCTTTATTTTTGCTTTCCACCATATTTTTAATGTCTTTCCGGCTGGAATTTATCTTTTCACCAATAATCAACATATCAAACTATCCCCTTAAATTTTTAATAACTCCCTTGCTTTATCTACCGCCGAAGCAGCATCCGGGGCATATAAATCTGCATTAATTTCATTAGCAAATTCTTGGGTAACCGGTGCTCCTCCTACCATTACTTTAACTGAACTTCTTAAGCCTGCTTTTTCAAAAACAGTTAAAACGTCCGTCATAGCGATCATGGTGGTAGTAAGCAGAGCGGATATACCGACAATATCCGGTTGATGTTCCCGGTAAGCTTTCAAAAATTTTTCAGGAGAGACATCTATACCTAAATCTATTACTTCAAACCCTCCCCCTCTTAACATCATGGCTACTAAATTCTTGCCAATATCATGTAAATCACCTTTTGCAGTACCTATGATCACTTTGCCTACGGCTTTTATTCCATCTTTGATTAATTTGGGTTGCAGTAAGGTCAGCCCGCTATGCATCGCTTGGGAAGCCAATAATACTTCAGGCAGAAATATTTCATTATTCTTAAATTTTATTCCCACAATATTCATTCCTTTAATCAAGCCTTGCTCTAAAATTTCCCGGGGTTCTCTTTTTTCTCGTAAAGCTTCTTGGGTTATCTCTTTTACTTTTAAAATATCGCCTCGCAATAGAGCTTCTTGTAATTCCTTTAACTCTACCATAGATTATCTCCTCTCTTATTACATACCTTTTTATCGAGAAATTTCCTTAGATTTTTCTGTGGCTCGGCTAATTGCCTTAATAAGAGCTACCCTTATTCCTCCATCTTCTAATTCCATCAATCCATCTACCGTTACTCCGGCAGGAGTAGTCACAGCATCCTTCAATAAAGCGGGATGCATTCCAGTTTCCAATACCATCTTTGCTGCTCCTAATAGGGTTTGTGCAGTTAGTTTTTTAGCTAATTCACGAGGTAAACCCATTCTTACTCCTCCCTCAGTTAAAGACTCAATAACTATATAAGTGTATGCCGGACCGCTGCCCGATAAGGCAGTTACTACATCCATCAATTCCTCCTGGTGAATAACCTCCACTAATCCGATTGCACCAAAGATATCCATAGCCATCTGAACGTGCTCTTCATCAATATACTTACCAGGACAAAGAACGGTCATCCCTTCATTAATTAAAGCAGGCGTATTAGGCATCGCCCTGATTATCGGGATATTCTTTTCCAAACATTTCTCTATGAATTGAGTACTGGTAGCCGCAGCGATAGAGATGATTAATTGTTTTTCTGAAATAACTTCTTTGATCTCTAAAAGTACTTTTTTCATCATCTGGGGTTTAATTGCCATTATAATTATATCTTTCCCCGAGATCATTTCTTTATTATCAATAAAAGTTTGAATGCCATATTTTTTGTTCAACTCTTGGGCATGCTCTTCCTGGGCGGTACTACCGGCTACATTTTCTTTCTTCACGAAATTATTTTTGATCATGCCATTAAGGAGAGTCTCTCCCATTTTTCCTACGCCTATTATAGCAATTTTTTTATTGGTAAGCATAATGTTTATATTCCCCTTTTCGGTAAAAAATGTTTAATTTTTAAATTAACCAATTTACTAATTCACCAATTTACTAATTCTCGATTCAATTGTTACTCAGTATCATCCGTCTTCACAGCGCTTATTAGTCTGCCAATCTATAAATCTCATCTTTTTCTATTTTACCACAGTAAAGTTAATATCTCCCCATAGACCCATTTTATCATCTTTTATTATTACTATACCCTTGACATCTTTTATCTTTTGGGCATTAATTAATCCTTGCTCTATATCTTTTTCTGTTTTAATCATATTCCCTACTGCTGTAGCAGCAGCATCGGCAAGTAAAACAGAATTAGAAATTACAGTAACCGCATCTGCTTTTCCAAAACTTAAAGAAGGACCCACCGTTCCAGAAGAGGTGCAAACCCCCACATAATTATCTTTTGCTTCTATCTTTAAAATAATTCTCTGGCTAAAAGGAGAACTTCCGGCAAATATACTTACTTTTCTTTCTTTATTGCTCTTTATAAAAATATCTCCTCCATTTTCCACTATCACTTCAGAGGAATAATTTAAAAGATCTTTTCCGACGAATTCAGCTATTGCTCCTGCAACCGAAGCCATTGGCCCAACCCTACACAATGCTGAAGCGTGAATCATAAATTGGACAATCTGGGGAGCTTTTTTATCCTGAGAATAAGGCAAAAGAGTACTTTTAAATAAGGGGTGACTATAAATATAATTCTCTATTTGTCTTCTATAGTTTGAGACTATCTGTCTTGCATAGAAATTCAATTCTTGATTTGCTCTAATAAATATATCGCTTTCTTCTTCCGTTATTTGAAAAGAAATTAGATCCTTTTCTTCAATTAAATTTCGATATTTTCTTTCTCCATATTCAGTTGTATTAGTTTGAGGAAAAATCATTACTTTTTTCTCGCTTGTTTTAGATCTTCTTAAAAAGTAACTTTGATTGCCTGTAAAGGGCAAGCCTCCACACAATTACCGCAAACAATACATTTTTCGTAATCAAACTTCAATTTGAAAGTTGCTTTGTCTAAAGATAATACACCGGTCGGGCAAATAGAGATACACGCTCCGCAATCACTGCACTTCTTCTCATCCCATATTACCTCTTGCTCTAATAGTTCAATACTTACACCTGCCTGTCGGACAAAGTTTAAACCTTCCTCTATCTGCGCAGTCTCTCCTTTTAGTTCTAAAACTAACTTTCCTCCCACACTTGGTTTAAATTTTGCCTGTAAAATATTGACCCACAAGCCGTAATCTTTTATCAGCTGGTAGGTTACCGGCCGCTCAACATTTCGAGGAGAAAAGGTAAAAATTACTTTTTTGCTTATCATTTTACATCATTCCTTTTTAGACAAATTAGTGGACCGTGCATAATCATTAGTCCTTATAGTAAAATTCAAAATATTTTTACTTTTCGGGGAATAAACATCAAATTATTTTAAATGAATTTCCGATAAAGATTTGAATTCACATTCTTTAGGAAATTTTTGAATCGCTTCCTGTAAAAGAAATTTTCCCCCGGATATTTCTTCTTTTAATTTTTGAGATATTTCTCGAGCTTTCGCATAACTGGAAAGAGGAGAGGTGGGAACAATTTTCCCTTGAATCGTAATTTCCCCCTCCCTTAATTGCTTATAATTCACCCAGCCCAAAGAGGGTTTTTTTAAGTGCGGGAAACTATAGTCAATTATTTCCGTCCAAATATCCTCATCCTTTATAGCTACATTTTTCATTATTTCAATGTTTAAAATAGGAATTGGTATTCCTATACCTACCACCAAGGTCACTCCGTATCCTTTAAAAGTCGCCGCACGAATATAATCTGTGCTCATTTCTTTTAAATCTCCAATAACTGCTAAAGTACCTCCTTTATAGATGACTTTACCTTCCTCGTCCTTTAGCGCTTGAGGGCAAAATTGCGTTCCTTCCCAAGCTATATAACCTTGCGTTCCTCCTAAAAAGATGCGGGTACCGATACCGATAGTACTAAATTGAGGATCATTGATTAAAGGGCTTAGTTGACCGCTGGTACAATAATTTGCATTTCCTATTTTAGGAAGCAAGATCCCCATATAAGTATATATCTTTCTATCAGAAGTATTGACCGCCACATTATAGTTTTGATAACTATTTCGCGGATTAAACAATACTGCTTGATTTATACTTTTTTTGGTTACATAACTTTCTATCTCCCGCCGCGGATAACAATCGGTTCCCTGGGATATAGCCTTTAGCTTAATCTTTTTCCCCGAAATTAAATCTTCAATGACATGAGCTCCTCCATATTCCATCCCCCGGTTTTCAGAAAGTTGAGTAGCTCCCAAATAGACATCCACTGCTGCTAATCCTGCATAAGCCTCAACATCATTCAACCAAACTTGTTGCATGCGGATAGGGGGATCACTGTGCCCAAAATTTAATATTACCCCCGAGGAACACATGGGCCCAAAAGTACCGGTAGTCACCACATCAATTTCTTCTGCAGCCTTTTCTAAACCTTTTTCCCGGACTATAGGAATAATTTCCTCGGCAGTCACCACAACCGCTTTACCACTTTTAATTTTAGTATTAATCTCCTCATAGGTTCTTTGCATAGCCAAAAAATAATCCTCCGATTAATTAGATATTGTTATAGTACAAGTCACTAGTGAATAATAGTTATTGGCATTTAGTTCGCTGTTTAGTTATATGTTAACTAAGTGTTTTCTGAAAAGCAATGATATTCAGCATTTTTTCGGTCGCTTCTATAGCTGCTAAAACTTGATCGGGATTTACTCCTTTAGTAATAAAAGTTTTATGATTTTGCCACCCCCAGGTAATGGTGCATTGTACCAAAGCGTCCGTTTTTCCTCCCGGAGGTATATTCACCGTATAATCCAAAAGAGACGGTAAGGGATAATCTATTTTTTTCGCAATTTTTCGAATAGCATTCATAAACGCATCATATCCTCCATCTCCCTGGGCACTCTCTTCCAATTGTGTCTCTTTGCCCTTTATCTTATCATTATATAGTAGTTTAACCACAGCAATAGGCTTCAATTCCATACTGGTTACTATGTTGCATAATATCAATTTAAAGGTTTTTTCTTGAGGCGTTTCCAAAACATCTGAAATAATATAAGGTAAATCACCTACAGTAATGGTTTCTTTTCTGTCACCAAGTTCAATAATTCTCTCTAACACACGTTTCTTTTGTGCCTTGGTAAGTTCAATGCCAATTTCTTCCAAATTATATTCTAAATTAGATTTCCCACTTAATTTACCTAAAGAATATTGTCTCTTACGGTTAAATCGTTCAGGAAAAAGGGAGGTAACATAAAGATTACCCTTTTTATCTCCATCTGCATGAATTCCGGCGGTTTGCGTAAAGACATTGGAACCACATATTGGTTTATTTAAAGATAAGCGGTGACCAGAAAAGGCTTCAACCGTTTTACTGAGATGAAATAAGTGTTTTTCTTTTATCCCGGTTTTAATTTTAAGAAAATCATGAAGCCCAACCACTACTTCTTCCAGAGGAGCATTTCCTGTACGTTCTCCCATACCGTTCACTGTGCAATGGACTCCCTTTATTCCGGCTTCGACTGCAATTAAAGTATTTGCAGTAGCTAAGCCATAATCATTGTGAGCATGAAAATCAAAACTAAGTTCAGGATATCTTGTCAAAACCTCTTTAATAAATTGATAAACTTGTGAAGAATAGAGAATTCCAAGGGTATCAGGCAACATAAAGCGTTTTATCGCTTCCCCCTGAAGACTATCTAAAAGAAAATAAACGTAGTCTCGAGAATTAAGCATCCCCTGAGACCAGTCTTCCAAATATATGTTACAAGCAATCCCCTTAGTTCTGGCATAGGCAACAGTTTCTTTTATGTCTCGAACATGCTGCTCTTTGGTCTTTCTTAGTTGATTTGTCAGATGATTCATTGAACCTTTGCTAAGAATATTCATTACTTTTCCACCAAGAGTACCTATCCAATCCACCGATTCTGTTTTGTCTACGAATCCTAAAATTTCTATCTTATCTACACGGTTAGACTGTTGAGCCCAATCAATTACTTCTGCTACAGATTGTAATTCTCCTTTACTTACTTTTGCGCTGGCAATTTCAATTCTATCTACTTTTACATCTTCCAGTAAAATTTTGGCAATAGTCAATTTCTCCTGAGGAGAATAACTTACTCCCTTCATTTGTTCTCCGTCTCTTAGGGTAGTATCCATAATTTCTATTTTCCGATTCAATTTTAATCACTTCCTTTTAGATTAGTCGTTAGTGAAAATCGAACATGGAGCGTACAGTGTTTAGCGTATAGGATAGTATCAAAATAGTATCGCCTCATAATGAGATTACTACAGCTTAGCAACAACATTTCTTACTTTTCATTCTGACTCCTGGCTCCTGAATTCTATCATCTAACCTCTATTCTCTTCACGAAATACGATTCACGAGATACGAGATACGAATTTGCAACCAAGTAACTAAGTAACCAGTTAATCATGAGTAGTTGAAACTAAATTGTATACTATTCTATTTACTGCCTTAAGATAAGCTCTGATACTGGCTTCCAAAGTGTCCGTACTTGTACTTCTACCTGTAAAAATATTTCCTTTTGCATCCCTTATCTTAATAGTTGCTTCCCCTTGAGCATCCTTACCTTTGGTTAAAGCACGAACATTGTAATCTACTAATTTTAGCTTTAATTTGGTAATACGATCTATAGCTCGAAAAGAAGCATCTACCGGACCATCTCCACAGGCTGCATCTTCAAATTTTTTATCTTGAAATAATAATCTTACGGTTGCGGTAGGTAAAGTGTTATTACCGGTATTGATATGAAAATAGTCCAAGCAAAAAGTCTCGGGGACTTTCCCTATTATTTCTTCGGATACAATTGCCTCTAAATCTTCAATAAAAATCTCTTTCTTCTTATCGGCCAATTTCTTAAATTTTTCAAATACTTCATTTAATTTTTCTTTATCCAAGACATAGCCCATCTCTTCCAATTTATTCTTTAGAGCGTGCCGTCCCGAATGTTTTCCTAAAACCAAGCTATTGCTTTCCAATCCTACTGATTGAGGGGTCATAATTTCATAAGTAGTACGCTCTTTCAAGATTCCAGCCTGATGAATTCCTGCCTCATGGGCAAAGGCATTTTTCCCCACTATTGCCTTATTGGGTTGAATTGTAAAGCCAGTTAATTTGCTCACCAATCTGCTGACAGGATATATTTGTGTGGAATTAATCCGGGTAACTTTATGATAAAGATCTTTCCTGGTATGAATAGCCATCACCACTTCTTCCAAAGATGCATTTCCTGCTCTCTCGCCAATTCCATTTATAGTGCACTCTATTTGAGTGGCTCCATTTTTGATTGCTTCCAAGGAATTGGCCACCGCCAAGCCCAGGTCGTTATGACAATGGACACTAATGACCGCCTTTTCAATATTAGAAACATTTTCTTTAATATTTTTTATTAATCTGCCAAACTCTTCCGGTTGAGCATATCCTACCGTATCAGGTACATTTACGATAGTGGCACCGGCCTTGATTACTTCTTTAAAAATTCTGTATAAAAATTCTTTCTCACTCCTGCTGGCATCTTCGGCAGAAAATTCCACTTCCGGACAGAGCTTGCGGGTATATCTTACTGCCTCAATTGCTTGTTCTAAAACTTGTTCGGGAGAAAGCTGCAGTTTATATTTCATGTGAATGGGAGAAGTGGCAATAAAAGTATGGATTCGCGGTCTTTCGGAATATTTGATTGCTTCCCAGGCTCTTTCAATATCTTTTTTTATTGTTCGAGCTAAACCGGCAATACTACAACCTTTAATGGTTTGAGCAACTAATTTTACCCCTTCAAAATCTCCTGGTGAAGCAATGGGGAAGCCTGCTTCTATTACATCAACTTTAAGATTCTCTAATTGCCTGGCTACCTCCAATTTTTCATCAGTGTTAAGTGATGCACCCGGACATTGTTCTCCGTCTCGAAGTGTAGTATCAAAAATTAATATATTATCTGTCATCTTGCCTCCCCCCTATTTTATTTTAATATTTCTGCTTTGAAACCTTTACTCGGAATAATAACTCCCGATAATTTTTATAAAAGTAGTACAGGCTTTCAAAGATTTTAATGCTTCTTGAGTTTCTTGTGCCTGCAATCCCTTTTCAAAATCAGTATAAAAAATATACTCCCACGGCTCTCTTTTACTAGGTCGTGATTCCAATCTATTTATATTGATTTCTCTTAAAGCAAATTCCCTAAGACAACGATAAAGCGCTCCAGGCTTGCTCACTACTGCAAAAATAATAGAAGTTTTATTATTTTTAGGATCCGAAGATATTTCCTCCGATAAAACCAAAAAACGGGTATAATTATATTTGTTATCTTGAATCCCTGAATCCAGTATTTTTAGACCGTAAAGTTCTGCTGCCCAATTACTGGCAATGGCCGCGACATTATTTTCTTTTACTTCTTTAATTATTTTTACGCTCCCGGCCGTATCATAAACCGGAATTATCTGGCAATGAGGTAATCTTGTAGAGAGAAATTTTTCGCATTGAGCTAGCGCTTGAGGATGCGAATACACTTTTTCAATCAATTTAAAATCAATCTCTTCTTTGGTTATTAAACAATGTTTAACTCTTAATTTTATTTCTCCCACCGCAAATAATCCCTGATTTAACAAAAGGTCATGGACTTCATTTATTCCACCGGTTTGAGAGTTTTCTATAGGAAGAATACCATAGTCGGCTTCTTTATCATTTATCCTTTGGAATACTTGCTTAAAAGTTTTGCAAACTATCGGATGAATAGAAGAACCAAAAAATTTAATGGCCGCAATCTCGCTAAAGGCTCCCCTTTCTCCTTGAAATGCCACTCTGTTTTGCAAATTTTTCACCTCATTTATCAATTCACCAATTCTCCGATTTACCAATTCTCCAATTCGCCAATTAGTTAATTAAGGATTTAAACAGCACTAAACCTTATCTCCTACAATCTATAATGATTACCTGGATATTTTTCTTTTCTTCGCGAGATACGAATTTAGTTTTTTATCCAGGGCATCATGCTCCGTAATTCTTGTCCGACTTTTTCAATTAGAAAATTAGCTTCTTTATTTCTTATCGCACTGTAAAAAGGTCTTCCTGCTTGATTTTCAAGTATCCAATCTTTAGCAAATTCTCCGTTTTGTACTTCCGTCAACACCTTTTTCATTTCCTTACGAGTTTCCTCATTAATAATTCTCTTGCCAACCTTGAGATCTCCATACTCAGCAGTATTGCTCACATTATCTCGCATATAAGTAATCCCACCCTGATAAATTAAATCAACGATCAATTTTAATTCATTGAGACATTCAAAATAAGCAATTTCCGGTTGATAGCCAGCCTCTACCAAGGTATCAAAACCTGCCTGGATTAAAGCAGTTACTCCTCCGCAAAGTACTGTTTGTTCACCAAATAAATCAGTTTCTGTCTCTTCTTTAAAGCTGGTTTCAATCGTCCCTGCTCTTGTACCGCCGATAGCTTGAGAATAGGCTAATCCGATTTCTTTGGCATTGCCGGAATAATCCCGATACACGGCAATCAGGTTAGGGACACCTTTCCCTTGAAGATACATCTCTCTTACCAATCGACCGGGACTCTTGGGAGCAATCATAATAACATCAACGTTTTTTGGCGGAATAATTTGGCCAAAGTGGATATTAAATCCATGAGAAAACATTAAGACATTGCCATCCTCCAAACTCTTGTCTATTCCTTCCTGATAATAGACCTTAGCCTGAATTTCATCCGGAATCAACATTTGAATAATATCGGCACCCTTGGTTGCCTCAGAAATAGTCATCGCCTTTAACCCATCTTTTTCTACTAAATCAAACGATTTACTCCCTTCTCGCAGACCTACTATGACTTTCACTCCGCTATCGTGCAAGTTGAGAGCTTGTGCTTTACCTTGACTTCCATATCCAATTACAGCAACTGTCTTCCCTTTTAAAACCTCTTTTTTTACATCTTTGTCGTAATAAATTTTTGCCACCTGTTTAATCCTCCTTATTATTTTTAACCGTTCTCTTCATAATTTTAATTATTTTCCGTTTTATTTTTTAACACTGACGTAGTAGCACTCCCCCTAGATAGAGCAATTTTTCCGGTCCGTACGACTTCTTTTAATCCAAAAGGACGTAATAGTTCGATCAAGGCATTAATCTTTTCCTCTGTTCCGGTAGTTTCAATGGTTACTATCTGACTATTAACATCAATTATATTTGCTCTAAAAATATCTACCGTTTGAATTATCTCCGAGCGGGCGGGCAAGGAATTAGTACTTACTTTTATTAGAGCCAATTCCCTTTCAACTGAATTTTTAGGAGAAATATCTTTAACTCTAACCACATCAATTAATTTATTCAGCTGTTTAGTGATTTGTTCCAAGGTCCGTTCATCCCCCTTGACTACAATAGTCATCCTGGAAATATCAATTTCCTCGGTATGACCAACCGCCAGACTCTCAATATTAAAACCACGACGGGTAAATAAGCTGGCTACTCTGGCCAGGACACCGGGATGATCTTTTACTAAAACTGCTATAGTATGTCTCATTATTATTCAACTCCTATCATTTTAGATATCGGTGAGCCTGGGGCTACCATAGGAAATACATTTTCTTCTTTGGGAATAAGGCAATCAATTAATACAAACTTACTCAGGGAAAGGGCTTTTTCTAAAGCCGGATATAATTCCTGTTTTTTATTCACTCTTATTCCTATTCCCCCATAAGCTTCAACTAACTTTACAAAATCAGGATTCCCATTTAAAGTAGTTTCAGCATATCTTTTATCAAAAAATAATTCTTGCCATTGTCTCACCATTCCCAAAAAACCATTATTCATAATAATAACTGTAATAGCTAAATTATTACTAACAGCGGTTGCTATTTCTTGTTGGTTCATTTGAAAACTGCCATCCCCTGAAATACAAATGACCGTTTTTTCGGGACAGCCTACCTTTGCCCCAAGGGCAGCCGGAAAACCAAATCCCATGGTCCCCAGTCCTCCGGAAGAAATAAAACCGCGAGGTTCGGTATGTTGATAATACTGAGCAGCCCACATTTGGTGCTGCCCCACACTGGTCACAATAATGGTATTTTCCTTGGCAATTTCATTAATGGTTTCCATAACAAATTGTGGTTTCAGTTCTTCGTTGCGAATATATTTTAAGGGATATTTTCTTTTAAAATCTTCTATGGCATTTAACCACTCTCGTTCTTCTTTTTTAAGAATATATTTATTCAGTTTTCCCAATACACTCTTAATATCACCTATGATGGGAATATCTACCAAGGTATTTTTACCTACTTCAGCCGGGTCAATATCAATATGGATTATTTTAGCTTTCAAAGCAAATTCATCTAATTTCCCGGTAATTCGATCATCAAATCTTACTCCTAAAGCAATAATTAAATCAGCATCACACATAGCATAATTTGCACAAGGAGTACCATGCATGCCCAACATTCCCAAAGATAAAAAGTGAGTTTCCGGGAAAGAGCCCAAACCCATTAAAGTAGTCGTAATCGGAATATTGGTTTTGAAAACCAAATCTCTTAGTTCAGCGGATGCATTAGATGAAATAACTCCTCCTCCTGCATAGATTACTGGTTTCTTAGCATTGTTTATTTCTTGCGCTGCTGCTTTAATCTGTTGAACATGCCCGTTAAAAGTTGGTTTATAACCATTTAAGTTGACACTTTCAGGGTATTTAAACTCGGTTTTTGCCAATTGAATATCTTTTGGAAAGTCTATTAATACTGGCCCGGGTCTTCCTGTTCTGGCAATATAAAAAGCTTCTTTTATAATCCTGGCCAAATCTTTTACATCTCTTACTACATAATTATTTTTCGTAATGGGTAAGGAAATGCCGCTAATATCCACTTCTTGAAAAGCATCGGTGCCAATTAAGTTAGTAGGCACCTGTCCGGTAAAGGCGACTAAAGGAATAGAGTCAAGATGTGCATTGGCCAAACCGGTGATCAAATTAGTAGCTCCCGGTCCGGAAGTAGCTATACAAACACCCACTTTACCGGTAGCACGGGCATATCCGTCAGCAGCGTGAGCTGCTCCCTGTTCATGTCTGGTAAGTATATGTTTTATTGAGGCTTCACTATAAAGAACATCATATAAAGGCATTATTACCCCACCCGGGATGCCAAATATTACCTTTACACCTTCTTTTTTTAAACACTCTACTGCTATTTGCGCTCCGGTTAACTTCATATTATCCATCCCCTTTCTATCATTTAATATAAATTAATAAATAATTTATATCGCACTTTTAATTTTGCATATAAAAATACCCCAGCGAGTAAATCCATTTTGTTAGTTAAAACAAAAGGGACCTATCCGCTGGGGTCTTTTTTACCCACGGTGTAATACTAATACTATGATATTAGCATTTTATGCCACTCGGTCCAGGCTCTTACCTTAATTGATTAGACGGAACCCTAGGCATACTCCCAAAAAAACAAAAAAACTTTCATCTTCATTTTAATCCATAAAGATTAAAATAGGGACGAAAGTTATTCGTGGTACCACCCTAATTTAATAAAGAAAAGGAGAACTAAATCTTCCCTGCCTTTATCCTTAATTAGTAGACAATAGATAACGCTTTTGAAGCGTCACAGGTTACTATCCAATTTCACCTGTGTATAAATTATTGAAGGTGAGATCTTCGGCAAACTTTTGGTACCAATTCGCACCAACCATCGGCTCTCTTTAACCATCTCGGCTTGCCTACTTTTTCCTTCGTGGTGTACAATTTTTATTTATTAAAAAATAGATTACAACAATTAAACATAAATGTCAATAGGAGTTCAAACTATTTTTAATATTTTATCTGATAATTAAATATTTCTTATGGCTCCTTTATCAGCAGATCCAACAAAATTAGCATAATATTTCAGATAACCTGATTTTGCGGCAGAAGAGGGTAATTTTATTTTTTCTAATCTTTGATTTATCTCTTCCTCTGCTAACTTAAGGTTCAATCTTTTTTGAGGTATATCAATTTCAATCATATCCCCTTCTCGAACAATTGCTATTGGACCTCCTGCGGCTGCTTCAGGACTAATATGGCCAATAGATGCTCCTCTGGTAGCTCCGGAAAAACGTCCATCGGTAATTAAAGCTACTTCTTTATCCAGTCCCATACCAGCAATGGCCGATGTAGGAGTTAACATCTCCCTCATTCCAGGACCGCCCTTAGGTCCTTCATAACGGATAACTATAACATCTCCTTTTTTGATTTTGCCTTCTAAAATGGCTTTGGTACTCTCCTCTTCTGAATCAAAGACCCTGGCTGGTCCTTGATGTTTCAACATGTCAGGGTGAACTGCCGAACTTTTTACTACTGCGCCCTGAGGAGCCAGATTACCTTTTAAAAAGACAATACCTCCTTTGGGATTATAGGCATCTTCTATGGTTCTTATAACTTTATGATCCAATATAAAAGCATTTTCAATATTCTGACCAATATTTTTACCGCTTACAGTCATCTCTCCTAAATGAATGATCTTCTTCCTGCTCAGCTCCTTAAGCAAAGCTGAAATGCCACCCGCTTTATCTAAATCCTGAATATAGTGCTCTCCGGCAGGAGAAAGGCTGCACAATTGCGGGACTTGTTCCCTTATCCGGTCAAAATCATCTATATTAAAAGGAAGTCCTGCTTCAGAGGCAATCGCTAAAGTATGGAGCATGGTATTGGAAGAACCCCCTAAGGCCATCTCTACAGCGATCGCATTCTCTATAGATTTTTTGGTAATGATATCTAAAAAATTAACCTCTTTTTCTAATAATTCCATTATTTTCATTCCAGCATGTTTAGCTAACCTTATTCTACGGGCATCCACCGCCGGGATGGTTCCGTTACCAGGGAGAGCTATTCCTGCTGCTTCCACCCAAATATTTATCGAATTAGCGGTAAATAGACCGGCACAAGAACCAATCCCCGGACAGGCATAATCTTCTACTTCTTTTAATTCTTGCTCGCTTATAGAATCGGTTTGAAACTTCCCTACCGCTTCAAAGACATTGCTCAAGGATATATTTTTCCCCTGATAACATCCGGCTAACATAGGTCCGCCGCTGACTAAAATAGTCGGCACATTCACTCTTAAGGCACCCATAATCATTCCGGGTACTATTTTATCGCAATTGGGGACAAGGACCAGGGCATCAAAGGCATGGGCTTTGGCCATCACTTCAATAGAATCAGCTATCAACTCTCTGCTGGGGAGAGAATATTTCATCCCTTCATGGTTCATAGCCAATCCATCACACACCCCGATAGTTGAAAATTCAAAGGGAACTCCACCGGCCATTCTTATCCCGTCCTTTGCCGCCTGAGCTATATTTCTTAAATGAAGATGCCCGGGAATAATTTCATTGGCTGCCTGGGCGACTCCAATAAATGGTTTTTTCATTTCTTCATCGGTTATTCCTAAGGCTTTAAGCAGAGAACGATGGGGAGTTCTAGCCACACCTTTCTTTACTAAATCACTACGCATAATTTATCACCTACTTTTAAATATTATTTTAGCGGACATTGCCTTAATATGTAAAGGTGTAGTACCACAACATCCACCAATTAAATTTAATCCTAATTGAACAAATTTTTCAGTATAGTCAGCCATTATTTTTGGAGATGCAGAATACACTACTTTGCCTTTAAGCAATTCAGGCATTCCCGCATTAGGTTCAACCATTAAATAAGTCTTACTTGCCTTTCGCATTATTTTTAAGACCTCATATAGAACTTCCGGACCGTTACCACAATTAGCTCCTACTCCATCTGCTCCTTCACTTTCAAGGACTACTACTGCTCTTTCCGGGTCGACTCCATATAGTGTCTTTAAATTTTGATTAAAAGTCATCGAAGCTAACACCATTAGATTAGAATTTTCTTTCGCAGCTTGAAGTGCGACTTTTATTTCCTCAAGATCGTAAAAAGTTTC
>DSEL01000150.1 GCA_011056645.1 Candidatus Atribacteria bacterium | reverse complement strand
TCCTAAAATGGGATATGATATTTTAAAATCCATAGATTTTTACCATCCTGTAGCTCAAATTATTCTTCAACATCATGAAAGATTAGATGGTTCAGGATATCCTAATAATCTGAAAGGTGATGAGATTATCCTGGAAGCTAAAATTATAGGAATAGCTGATGTTGTTGAAGCCATATCCTCTAACCGTCCTTACCGACCAGCATTAGGGATAGATGTAGCTTTGGAAGAAATCTCTAAAAACAAAGGTATTCTCTACGACCCAGAAGTAGTAGATATTTGCCTTAAACTATTTAGAGAAAAAGGATTTGAATTTAAAATAGACGAATTTGATTAGAATCAGAAAAATAATCTATAGTCAAATCAAGGTTGGGAAGTGATAAAAATATGAAGTTATAAAGCTCAACCCCAAGTTTTATTTCAGTATCATTCTTCTTGAATTTTCATTTTTAATATTTCTAAAAATAGTGCTACTATTTTAGGTTCAAACTGAGCGCCGCTCCCTCTTTTAAGCTCCTGGATAGTGGTTTCTTCAGTTAAAGCTTTACGATAGGGGCGATCGGATTTCATGGCATCATAGGCGTCAACTACTGCCAGGATACGGGCACCTAAAGGAATATTTTCTCCGGATAATCTATCAGGATAACCTTTACCATTGTACCATTCATGATGGTGTTTGATTAATGGTCTGATCGGTTGTAATAATTCTATGGGTTTTATAATCCCCTCACCAATAAGGGGATGTTTCTTGATTTCATCATATTCCATAACAGTTAAAGCCATAGATTTATTTAAAATAATTCCTTTCACTCCAATTTTCCCGATGTCATGCAACATTGCTGCATACTTTAACAAGTCTATCTCTTCTTTTGGTAGTTCCAATTTTTGGGCAATTTCTATCGAATATTCCATAACTCTTTCCGAATGACCGTGAGTATAGGGGTCTTTTGCTTCTATCGCCTGAGCTAATGCCTTTACTATTTCAAAATAACTATCTTGAATTTTCTGATATAAGTTGGCATTATTAATAGCAACAGCTGCTCCCTCAGAAAAAGACCTTAATAAATCGATGGTATCGGATTTAAGGGAAGTGTTTTCTAAATTTATAATCCCTATCACTTTATCTTCTATAATAATAGGGATTATTAAAAGCTGTTTTATTCGCCGGCGAATCAGTTTTATTTTTGAAAATTTTTTATCATTTTCTAAGTCTTCGATATATAAGAATCTTTTATGCTTAACTACCCAACCGATAGTGTTTTCATTTTCGGCAAAAGTAATTTTATCAATATTTTTTTCCTTCTTATTATGGGGAATTTTAATAAAGAAGATACCTTTCTTTTTGTCTAAAAGCATAACCGAACCTCTGCCTGCTCCGCTTATTTTGATAGAAAAACTTAAAATGGTTTTTAAAATATCATCGATTTGTAAGGTAGAGCTGATCGTTCGAGATATTTGGTAAAGCACAGATAGTCGATCTTTTGATAGTTTTAGTTCGCTGGTTTGTAATTTTACTTTATCTTCTAATTTATTACTCAATTCTTCTAATTCTTTCTGGGTTTTTACTAATTCATCATTTTTCTGTTTTAATATTTGGGAAAAATCTTTACTTGCAAAAAAAATTAATATAAATACTAAACTTGTCGTCAAAACCGTGCCCGCAAGATAACGGAAATCTTTATAAAGATAAGGATTAAATTTAATGATTTCTTTGTGTGGAAGATAACCCAAATATTCCAGAAAAACTACCAAGCTAAAAAAAGTAATAGCCATCAAGGTAATAATTAATCCTTCTTTGGGGTCAGATAAAAGGCTTACATAAAGAATGGGGAATACAAAAAAAATAGCTCCAATCCATAGAATGCCCCCGGTGTAGTAAAAGAACCCAGTCATAAATAATAAGCCGATAATATAATGGACGAAATCTATTTTTTTTAAGGCGGAAAGGCAAATTGTTCTTTTCTTTAAAATGTATCGAGATAGGTAACTTAATATAAACCAGCTTAAAATTAGAATGTAAAGTTCGTGGTAAATGCGAATATGGAAAAAATAATTCAGAATTAAAGTTGTAATTAAAAAAAGGGGTAAAACAATACACCTGTAAGTAAAAATAATAATTAATTTTGTTTTTGTTTTTTCAAAATCTTCTAATTTAAGGTTGGGGATTAATTTTAAAATTTCGCTACCACCTCTTTTTATAAAACTCTCGTAGGGCAATTTATTAGATATTATAAATTAATGTAACGAGTTTTTGGGCAAATAAGTTTTCTCCAAAATAAAAAAAGTTGGTAGTTTGGCGGTCATGGTATTAAAATACCGAAGACCCATAACTTTGCGTCCTACCTTTTCAGGTAGTTTGCCTTTTTCAACCTTATAAAGCAGCTATTCAGTTAAAAAACTCCATCACATTATTTATTCCCTATATACACTGAATTTAGACATCATTTTATAAATTTTTTGTATCTATTTTTTAAAAAAAACACTTTGGCTTGTTGGATGCATCAAGATGTCAAGGAAGGAACTCACTTTTAAGCTTTTTTCTTCCTGCCCCATATTAGATATATTACTATCACTACAATAGCAATTCCTATAATCCAATACCAGGTGCTTGTCATGTTATTTCACCTCCTTTCTATCGATTTATCAACTTTTACTTTTTTGATTACCTTATAAAAATATTTGTTTAATTTTACTTATTATAACACATTCGACATACTTTTTGAAATTTGAAATTCCTGCTTAACTTACATGATCACCTGGGGCACTTTGAGGTCAGGATGATCAATCAATATGGGGTTTACTCCGTATACTTTACGTAAATTTTCTTCGTTTAATACTTCTTGAGGGGTGCCTATCTTTTCTATTTTGCCTTCATTCAAAAGAATAAGACGGTGAGAAAGGATACTGGCTAAATTTAGATCATGAAAGACAGATATAATGGTTAATTCTTCCTCTTTGAGGGCTTTTTTTAAGAGATTTGACATCTCATATTTATAGTTTAAATCTAAGTGAGAAGTGAATTCATCTAAAAGTAGAAGCTGTGGAGTTTGTGCCAGGGCTTTTGCCATAAAAATCCTTTGTCTTTCTCCTCCACTTATTTCTTGAATATTGTTTTCAGCAAGGGATAAAGAATGGGTTTTTTGCATAGCTTCTCGAGATATTTGATAATCTTCAAGGGTTTCTCCTCTTAATCGGGAAATATAGGGAAGTCTTCCCATAAATATGACTTCTTTTGCTTTGAAATTAAAAGTAACCCAGGTATCTTGAGGAACTACCGAGATGAATTTGGCAATTTGTTCAATAGGAAGTTTATTAAGATTTTGGTTGAGGAGAGAAATTTCTCCTTTTTTTGGTCTTAATATTCCTGAGATAATCTTTAAAAGAGTCGTTTTTCCGGAACCGTTCGGCCCGATTATTCCTAACAACTCTCCTTTTGGTAGACAAAAGTTTATATTTGATAATATTTCCCGATTATCATGGTAAGAGAAGTGGACTCCTTTTAAAGTTAAAATAAAGTTATTGTCAGCCATATTATTTATTTTTCCTCCTTAAAAGATAAATAAATAAAGGGGCGCCTACAATAGCGGTGATTGCTCCGATAGGTATTTCAGTCGGCGCTATGACAGTTCGAGCTAATACATCACATAAAATAAGAAAAATTCCTCCCAGAAAGGCCGACGCAGGCAACATAATTCGATGGTCTGGTCCCACTAAAAGCCGGGCAATATGGGGAATAACCAATCCTACAAAACCTATAAGACCGGTAAAGGATACTACGGAAGCAATAATGATGGAACCAATCAGAAAGATACGAATTCTTAGTTTACCGGTATTAATTCCTAAATGAAGAGCTTCTTCTTCTCCTAAAGATAAGGCATTTAAATCCAGGGAAGAAAAGAACAAGAGCAGACAGCCAGATATTACCGGAAGAACAATGATGCTTGTTTTTTCCCAGTTAGCGGTAGATAAGTCTCCCATAAGCCAGAACACCATAGTTTGTATTTCTTTTCGTGAAATAGCCAGAAGAATAGTTATCAGCGCAGAAAAGAGGAAGGTGATAGCTACCCCGGCAAGAAGCAGTCCGGTAGAATTGGCAGAATAACTGATTTTAGATGATTTATATACCAGGTAAAGAGAGAACATAGCTCCGATAAAAGCAAATAGAGGAAGGTAAGATGCAAAGAGATAACCGGTAGCATGCTGTAAGGCAATACCGATACATGCACCCAAAGCGGCACCAGCGGATACTCCTAAAATATAGGGATCAGCCAGAGGGTTTCTTAAAATGCCCTGGAAAGCCCCTCCCACGGTAGATAAAGCGGCACCGGTGATTATTCCTAAAGCGATTCGGGGTGCTCTTAGCTGCCAGATAATCAGATTTGTAGTTTTATCTTGGGTACCATTTAAAAGGAGAGAAATAATATATTTAGGGTGAATAGATACCACCCCGAAGTTAAGACAGATTAGACTGACTCCCAGGATGCTTAAGTTTCCTATCAGAAACAAAAATATTAATTTTTTTCGCCAGTTGGTATAGCCGTAAATTTCTCTTGATTGTTTATTCATAGAATATTCGATATAGTAATTCGAGTCCTTCTACCAGCCTGGGTACAGCGCGGTAAAAAAGGTCTTCGTTTACTACAAAGATCTTTTGTTTTTTTATCGCTGGTATATTAGACCAGCCGGAACGTTGAGATATATTGTTTTTAATTTTTGATTCGTCTCCCTGGTTCATTACTCCTACTGGGATAATAATGATATCCGGTTCTGCCTGAGCAACATACTCCGGGTTAACTTGTTTCCAAAAAGCAAGGTCAGAGGCTATATTTTGCCCTCCGGCCAAAGTGATCAGTTCATGAAACAGTGTACCTGCCCCCGGGGTAAAGATGGTTTCCGAAGTACTTCCCACAAATATTTTAGGACGATCAGAAAAAGGAATTGTTGAAACTTTAGATTGAATAATATGGACTCTTTGGGATAGATGGTCTACCAATGAAGAACCTTTTTCCGATATTCCACAAACCCTGGCTATCATTTTTATACTGTTAAAAGTGTCTTCAAGTGTTAAAGGTTCAAGAACTATGGTAGTTAAACCCAGTTCTCGCAAGCGAGGGATTTCTTTTAACTGGAATCCGGCATAAGCCAAGATAAGATCCGGATTTAAAGAAATAATTTTTTCAAAATTCAAGGGAGATATTTCTCCGATTTTTTCAATATTTTTAGTTTCTTCCGGGAAATTGCAATAGTTAGTTATTCCTACAATTTTTTCCTGAAGTCCTAAATCAAATAATATTTCGGTATTACTGGGGGCAGTGGAAATAATGCGCTGAGGTTCCCGGGGAATGGTAACTTCAGTGCCGGTGTCGTCAATGATAGTTATAGGGTAATTAATGGTCGCTGACGAACCCATTAATAAAAAAAGATTTAAGAAAAATACTAAAGAAGCAAATATCAGGAATAATTTTTGTGATAATTTCATAATTTACCTCCAGGGTTAAATAGTTAGAATACAGTAATGAGTAATGAGTAATAAGTTAAGTAATAAGCAATAAGCAATAAGAAAAGAGTTAATTTGTTAATTGTATATATTATAAATAAAAATAACACCCCCTTTTCCACGAAGAAGTGATTTATTTTCCTAAGCAGACAGGTCTCCTGGCTTAGAGGTTAATCTAATTGCTGTGCCTTCCCATTTATCACTTTTTGTAAGTGTTTAACAGTGGCCTATTACAGCTTTCGTTCCTCATTACAGTAGCGGGACTGCGGTGGATTTTCACCACTCTTCCCTTAATCTGCTTATCTTTAAATATTCTATTTTCAATTTTCAATCAAGGTAATTATAATACATTAGTTGAAAAATTACAATATTTTGCAGTTATAGTTTATATTGTTTTTATCTTTTCTTTCTCTTTCTTCACCCGATGCTCAATACTATATATTCGATACTTTCTTAAAAGGTGTGTTTTTTGTTAATTATTTTGATATAATAATTTTAATTGCTCTGGAATTATAAAGACAGGAGGTTAGTTGGTTAGATGGTTAAAGGTTTGATCGAAGTATATACCGGTGATGGGAAGGGCAAGACTACTGCCGCCTTAGGCTTAGCTCTTAGGGCAGCGGGTAGAGATATGAAAGTATTAATAGTCCAATTTATGAAAAAATGGGATTACGGAGAACTTCACTCAGTCAAATTAATTCCCAATATTACTTTAGAAACTTTTGGTACCAAAGAATTTATATATAGAGGAAAAGCCAAAAAAATAGATTATGAGGAAGCAGAGAAAGCTTTTTCTTTTGGGGTAGGCGGGATGCAAAGCGGTAATTACGATATAGTAATATTTGACGAACTGAATATGGCTCTCTATTATGAATTATTAGACTTAAAAGAAGTAGTAAAAAAAATAAAGGAAAAACCCGAGGAGGTCGAAATAGTGATTACCGGAAGAAGGGCTCCTGCAGAGATAATAGAGATTGCTGATTTGGTAAGCGAAATGAAAGTGATTAAACATCCTTATGAAAAAGGAGTGCAAGCGAGAAAAGGAATTGAATATTAGAGGAGAGAAATTACACAATTTACGAAAAATATTATCTGAAATGGGAAGTGTTTTGATTGCTTATTCGGGAGGAGTGGATAGTACTTTTTTGTTAAAAGTAGCCCGAGAGGAATTAGGCGATAGCGTTATTGCGGCAACGGTAAAATCAAAAATTCATCATCTTAGCGAGACTGCTGACGCTAAAGCAATGGCGCAAAAATTTAAAGTGAAGCATCTATTTATTGATGTTGATATCTTGTCGAATAAAGAATTTGCAAGTAATCCCCAAGAGCGATGTTATATATGCAAAAAAGAAATATTTAAGCGAATGATTGAAAGGGCTAAAGGATTTCATTTAGATTTTGTGGCAGATGGCTCTAACTATGATGACCTTAGCGATTATCGCCCGGGAATGAAGGCAGTAAGGGAATTTAAGGTAAGAAGCCCTCTGCGGGAAGCTCTTCTTACCAAAGAGGACATCCGCCTTCTTTCTAAAGAAATGAATTTGCCTACCTGGAACAAACCTTCTAACTCCTGTCTGGCTACCCGGATTCCTTACGGAGATAAGATAACTTTAGAAAAACTGAAGAGGATTGACCAGGCAGAGATTTTTATTCATCATTTGGGATTTGAACAGGTAAGGGTAAGGTATTATAATAAGTTGGCAAAGATCGAAGTAGGGGAAAAAGATCTACTTTTATTTCTGGAAAAAGATTTGAAAGAAAGAATAATTTTTAAATTAAAAAAATTAGGATTTAGCTATATTACCCTTGATTTGCAAGGATATCGAAGTGGGAGTATGAATGAAGAATTAGAGCAGAAAGTTGAGGATTGAATAATGCAAAAAGAAGAGATAAAAAAAATATTACAACAATTTAAATCCGGTCAAATAGAAATAGAAGAAGTATTAGAAAAGCTAAAACATTTCCCTTATGATGATCTGGGTTTTGCCAAAATAGATAACCAGAGGGAATTAAGAAAAGGTTTTCCGGAAGTCATTTTTTGTCAGGGTAAAACCATAGAACAGATAATTAAGATTATCGAACGAATAAAAGAAAGTGGGGATAAAATTGTTGCCACCCGGGCAACTCCTGAAATATATCAGGAAATCAAAAAGATTATACCGGAAGTAACCTACTTTAAAGAGGCCAGGATTATAGCAGTAGAAGAAAAGAAGAAAGCTTGTTCTAAGTTTATTTTAGTAGTTAGCGGTGGTACTACCGATATTCCGGTAGCCGAAGAAGCAGCAGTTATTGCTGAGTTGATGGGTAATAGAGTGGAACGCCTTTACGATGTGGGAGTAGCAGGTCTCCATCGACTTTTAACCAATTCAAAAAAATTACTAACCGCCAACGTTTTAATAGTAGTAGCGGGAATGGAGGGAGCTCTCCCCAGCGTAGTAGGAGGATTAGTAGATAAGCCTATCATTGCTGTCCCCACCAGCGTAGGTTACGGGGCTAATTTTCAGGGATTCTCTGCTTTATTGACTATGCTGAATAGTTGTGCTCCAGGTTTAGCGGTAGTCAATATTGATAACGGATTTGGTGCCGGATATATGGCAAGTTTAATTAATCAATTAAGCGAGGTGAAGGAATGAAGATTGCTTATTTTGATTGTTTTTCCGGTATTAGTGGGGATATGACTGTTGGTGCCTTACTTGATGCAGGATTAAAGATAGAAACATTAGAGACGGAATTAAAAAAAATAGGTCTTACCGGTTATCAGTTAGAAGCGGACAAAGTAGCAAAAAAAGGAATTTCAGCCACTCAATTTAAGGTAAAGATAAAAGAAGAAGGAGTGGAGAGAAGGTTTAAAGATATTTTAACTATCCTAAAAAAGAGTAAATTAGATGAAGAGATTAAAAAAGAGGTTATAAGGATATTTTTTAATATAGCCCAAGTTGAATCTAAAATTCACCAGAAAGACATGGATGAAATTCATTTTCATGAAATTGGAGGATTGGATAGCATTATTGATATTACTTCTACGGTAATAGGGATAAAAATCTTAGGAATAGAAGAAATATATTCGTCGGCTTTACCTTTGGGAAAGGGTTTTGTAGAATGCGCTCATGGAATTATCCCGGTTCCTGCTCCGGCTACCTTAGAATTGCTAAAGAATATACCAACTTACGGCGGAGGTATCGAAAGTGAAATGATTACCCCAACAGGGGCAGCAATTATTAGCAGTCTTGCAAAAAGTTTTGGAGAAAGACCTTTGATGGAAATAGAAAGGATAGGATATGGGGCAGGAGAGAAAGAGTTTAATATCCCTAATCTTTTAAGAATAAGCATAGGGAAGAAAAGGTTAAAAGACGAGCAATTGAAAGATAGTTATGTTAGCGATGAAGCTGTATTGATAGAAACTAATATTGATGATATGAATCCGGAATTTTATGATTATATTATGGATCAATTATTTTCTCAAGGAGCGTTAGATGTATTTTTGACTCCTATCCAGATGAAAAAGAATCGTCCCGCTCATATGCTTAGTATTCTTGTTTATGAACAAGATCTTAAGGAAATATTAGAAGTATTATTTTCAGAATCCACTACCCTGGGGGTAAGGATGAGAGAAATAAAAAGAATGAAGCTGACTCAACAGGATTTTATTGCCGACACAAAACATGGTAAAATTAGAGTTAAGGTCGGTATATTTAAAGGAAAAATAAAAAATATTGCTCCCGAATATATAGATTGTAAGAAGATTGCAAAACAGCAGCAGATTCCACTTAAAGAAGTATATGATGAAGCAAAGAAGATTGCTTATGATAAATTACAAGTTAGCGGGTAGTATAGAGCGTTTAGCGGATAGGAAAATACAGTAATAAGGGGTTCGATTCATCGAACCCGTCAGAGAATTAAAAAATAATACGGGTCGGATAAATCCGACCCGTACAAATATTCAATAACGACTAATTTAATTGGTCAATTGGTCAATTGGTGAATCGGTGAATTGATGAATTGGAGGAAGTATATTGTCTAAAAATAGTGAAAATAAAGATCAAGATATAAAAATTGTTGAACTGTGCCGGGTCCCTCGTGAAGATGAAGCCCTGGCTATTGAGAGTTTGTTAGCGAGTTTTAATATTAGATGTATCCTGCAATCAGATATTACCCGCTCAGTTTATCCTTTTACCATGGATGGATTAGCAGAAGTAAGTATTTTGGTCTCTGAAAAAGATTTAAAGAAAAGCAGAGAGATTATTAATAAAAACATTTAGGTAACCAACTAATTGAGAGAGAGGTAATTATGTTAAAAGAAATTACCATTCAAACCAGCGCTCAAACACAAATTTTAGATATAACCACTCAAGTCCAAGATGCTATAAGTGAAAGTAAAATTACAGAAGGATTGTGTTGTGTTTTTATCCCTCATACCACCGCCGGAATTACTATTAATGAAAATACTGATCCCAGTGTTAAGCAGGATATAGTTCGGGAGCTAAATAAGGTCATACCTTTTAAAGATAACTACACTCATTTGGAAGGAAACTCTGCTGCTCATATTAAAGCAAGTATTATCGGCTCTTCGGTAAATGTGCCCGTGAAAAATAATAATCTTCTTCTGGGAACCTGGCAGGGAATATGTTTTTGTGAGTTTGATGGTCCTCGGACAAGACATTTTTTTATAAAAATAATTGGTCAATTGGGGAATCGGTGAATTGATGAATCGGAGAACCGGTGAATTTTTCCGAAGGAGAACAGATGGAAACCATACAAGGAACTATTGAAAAAATCGTATATCGAAATGACGAGAACGGTTATATAATAGCCAAGATAAGTGTTGATAAAGAGCAAGAGAAATTAGCTACCATCGTGGGGACGATGGCTTCGGTAAATACTGGTGAAAATTGTGAATTAAAAGGGGAATGGATTAATAATCCTAAGTATGGCTGGCAGTTTAGTTTTAGTGATTATAAATTAATCTTACCTACTTCTTTGCTTGGTTTAAAAAGATATTTAAGTTCCGGATTAATTAAGGGAGTCGGCCCGGCAACAGCAGATAGGATAATAAAACAGTTTGGCAACAATACCTTAGAAATTCTGGAGCATGACCTCCGGAGACTAACTGAAGTGGAGGGCATTGCAGAAAAAAGAGTGGAGATGATCGGTAGATCCTGGGAAGAACATAAAGAAATTAAAAGGGTAATGATCTTTTTGCAATCTTATCAGATTACTACCGGTTATGCAGTTAAGATCTATAAAACATACGGTAATAGAGCTATCGAAAAGTTAAAGGAAAATCCTTACCGATTAGTGGACGATGTATCTGGAATTGGATTTAAAATTGCGGATAGGATTGCGCAAAACTTAGGGATAGCAGCTACCTCGCCAGCCAGAATAAAAGCAGGGATTAAATACATTTTAAACGAATTGGCTAATCAGGGACATTGTTATGCTTTAAATGATGAGATAATTAAAGGAGGAAGCCAGTTATTAGAGGTAGAAGAATCATTATTTGAAAAAGCTTTAAATGTTTTGAGAAATAACCAAGAAATCATAGTAGAAGAAGATAGGGTCTGGTTACCTCTTTATTATTTTGCTGAACTGGAAGTGAGTAAAAAATTAATTGAATTATTAAAATTTCCTCAGCAGTTAATCAATATCAACGTGCAAAAGAAGATAAAATATTTGGAAAAAGAGTACCGTTTTTCTTTTGCTGAGGAGCAAAAAGATGCTATTAATAAAGTGCTCCTGAACCGGATATTAGTACTGACCGGAGGTCCCGGAACAGGAAAAACTACCACTACCCTGGGTTTAATTGAGCTTTTCGAGGAACTCAAGCTAAAAATAGTTTTGGCAGCACCTACCGGCAGAGCGGCCAAAAAGATAAGCGAAACAACCGGTAAAAAAGCTAAAACTATTCATAGGTTATTAGAGTATAGTCCCAAAAATGGAAATTTTACCAAGAATTCTGAAAATCCCATTAAAGCCGATGTCATAATTTTAGACGAGGTTTCCATGATAGATATTCTATTAATGAACAGTCTTTTAAAAGCAGTTTCTCCTGGAACCACTTTAATTTTAATAGGTGACGTAGATCAGCTGCCCTCTGTTGGTCCGGGAAATACTTTAAAAGATATTATCGATTCCGACACTATTCCGGTAGTGAGATTGACCAGAATATTTAGACAGGACCAAAGGAGCTTGATCATCGTAAATGCCCATCGAGTTAATGAGGGAAAATACCCTGTACTTAAAGGAGAAAGAGAGCGGGATTTTTATTTTATGGAAGAAGAAGACCCTCAGGTTGCTGCTTTAAAAATAATTGACTTATGTACTGTCCGTCTCCCCTCAAAATATAAAATAGATCCGGTAGATGATATTCAAGTCCTTTCCCCTATGTATAAAGGAGAAGTGGGTGCAGATAATTTAAATTATCGGTTGAGAGAGGCATTAAATCATAAAGGAAAACAGATTAAATATGGGAATCATTCTTTTAGAATAAATGACAAGGTAATGCAAATAAAAAATAATTATGATAAAGAAGTTTTTAACGGAGATATGGGAAGGATCAAGAATATAGATACCGAGGAAAATATCTTGGAGGTCAATTTTTACGGCAAAAAAGTTTGTTATGAATTTTCTGAATTAAATGAGCTGGTATTAGCCTATGCTATTACTGTTCATAAAAGTCAAGGCAGTGAATATCGAATAGTAATTATACCGGTCATGACTCAACATTATTTGCTACTTCAAAGAAATTTATTATATACTGGAATTACCCGGGCAAAAGAGATGGTGATATTAGTCGGTACAAAAAAGGCATTATGGATTGCTATTAAAAACAATAAAACCTTTCATAGGAATACTTCACTAAAAGAAAGATTGAAAAATATTTAAAAACAATAAAAATTAAGATAAGGAGAAAAAACATGATAAATGAAGAAATAATGAAATCATTAGCCATTAAAACCGAATCAAAGATTGTTCTTTTAGTAGCTGATGGAATTGGGGACTTACCTTCAGAGAATAATAAAACAGTATTAGAAAAAGCTTTTGTTCCTAATCTGGATAAATTGGCTTCTAAATCTGCCTGTGGGCTAACTGATCCAATATCGTGCGGTATTACCCCGGGGAGCGGTCCTGCTCACCTTTCACTGTTTGGTTATGACCCGATTAAATATCAGATTGGAAGAGGTGTTTTAGAGGCCTTGGGTATAGGGATGGAACTTACCTCGCGTGATTTAGCCTGTCGAGGAAATTTTGCTACTTTAGATAAAGAAGGAATAATAACTGATCGTCGAGCAGGAAGAATAGCTACAGAATTAAATGAAAAGCTGTGCAAGATAATGCAAGAAAAAATTACTCAGATAGAGGATGTCAAAGTAATCATTAAGCCGGGGAAAGAACATCGTTTTGTGGTAGTATTTAGAGGAGATGGGTTAGAGGATGCTCTTTCAGATGCCGATCCCCAAAAAATAGGAGAAAAAATAAAATTTGCTGAACCTTTAGATTCCAGGGCAAAAAAATCTTCAGAAATAGTAAATGAATTTATTGAACTTGCAACTGCAGTACTAAAAGACCATCATCCTGCTAATACGGTATTGCTGAGGGGATTTGCCAAACATCCCGGATTGCCTACTATGAAGGAGTTATTTAAACTAACCCCGGCAGCTATAGCAACCTACCCTATGTATAAAGGATTAGCTAAATTAGTGGGTATGGATATATTGAAAACAGGAGAAGCATTGGGCGATGAATTTAAAACCTTACAAGATAATTTTAGTAAATATGATTTCTTTTATCTTCATATAAAGAAGACTGACAGTTATGGAGAAGACGGAAATTTTAAGCAAAAGGTTAAAGTAATTGAAGAGGTGGATAAATATATCCCTATGGTGCTGGATTTAAATCCGGATGTTCTGGTATTTACAGGTGATCATTCAACTCCCGCTTTAATGAAGGGACATAGCTGGCACCCTAATCCCTTTATGTTGTTTTCCAAATATATCCGGGCAGATGAAGTGGAAAAATTTACTGAAAAGGAATGTGCTAAGGGAGAGTTGGGAAGATTCCCCTCAGTAGATGCAATTCCTTTAATGATGGCTAATGCCTTAAAATTACAGAAATATGGAGCTTAATGGAAGAAGGGATTAAGGTTTAAGGAAAAAATGAATAATTTAGAAACTTTGCTTACCCCGGAAGAGATAAAAAATACAGAATTAGCAGGTAAATTAGTAATAGTCATTGATGTTTTAAGAGCATCGAGCACGATCATAACTGCCTTGGCTAATGGATGCAGGGGTTTTATTCCTATTTTATCTCCGGAACAGGCCAAAGAAAAAGCGCGGCAATTTAACCAAGAGAAGGTATTGTTAGGCGGGGAAAGAAACGGGAAAATGATAGAGGGATTCGATTTAGGTAATTCGCCAAGAGAATATAGAAAACAAGCAGTACAAGATAAAACCATTGTTTTTTCTACGACTAATGGGGTCAAAACATTAGAGCTGGTTAAAGATGCTTATAGGATAATTATCGGAAGTTTTTTGAATTTACAGGCAGTCTGTAATTATTGCACAAATTATCGGAGAGATATTTTAATAATCTGTGCGGGAAAGGAGGGTAAATATTCTTTAGAAGATACTGCTTGCGCCGGAATATTAATTAACTCTTTAAAAAATACTTTATCTGATACCCATTATCAATCAGATGCTAATTTAACAGCACTATTACTCCATGAAAAGTTTGGTAATGATATTTTGGGAATATTGAGAAAATCTCAACATGGTCAGTATTTAGAGAGTATTGGCTTGGGTGAAGATTTAAAATTCTGTTCCCAATTGGATTATTTTTATATTGTCCCCATATTTAGAGAAGGGATAATATCTTTAGAAATATTTAATAATGAAAGGAAAGAATACTCATGAAAAAGAAATTAATGATGATTCCCGGACCTACACCTGTTGATCGATCTATTTTGGAGGCTTTGAGCAAAGATACCGTTTCCCATTTAGATCCTACATTTGTAAAAATATTAAAAGAAACTCTTGAGGATCTAAAAACAGTGGTAATGACCAAAAAGGGGCAGCCTTTTATAATACCTGGGACTGGGACTTTGGGCATGGAGGTCGCAATAGTTAACTCACTTAAAAAGGGTAACCGCTTATTGGTAGTTTCAAACGGTTTTTTTGGGGATAGGTTTATAGAAATAGCTAAATGTCATGATATAGAAGTAGAGGTATTAAGTTCCGAATGGGGCAAAGTTGTTAAAGTAGAAGAAATAGTCCGCAAATTAAAAGAAAAGAAGTTTGACGCTATAACTTTATCCCATGTGGACACTTCCACAGGAGTTTGTGCTCCCCTAAAAGAAGTAGGAGAAATTTTACCTCAATTTCCTGAAACTTTATTTATTGTTGATGGTGTATGTGCTACCGGGGGAATTGAGGAGCGAATGGATGATTGGGGTATTGATATTCTTTTTACCGGTAACCAGAAGGCATTCGGAGTTCCTCCAGGATTAACTAATGCAGTATTTAGTGAAAAGGCTTTAAAAAGAAGAAATGATTTAGGGAAAATATCTGCTTTTTATATGGATGTTAACAGGTGGCTGCCGGTCATGCGTAATCCGGCAGGAGAATATTTTTCTACTCATGCTATCAATATGGTTTATGCTCTTAGTAAAGGGATTAAAATTATGTTGGAGGAGGGTTTGGAAGAGAGATTTAAAAAATATAAAAGATTTGCCGAAGCTTTTCAAAGTGGCCTAAAGGAATTAGGGTTTAACATGTTAGCTGCCGAAGAAATTCGAGCAAATACCGTATCAACTATATTGTATCCTGCAGGAATTGAGGATTTATCCTTTAGAAAAAAACTGTATGAGAACGGCGTTTTAGTATCCGCAGGTAAAGGAGTATTGGCAGGTAAGATATTCCGCTTGGGACATATGGGAAATATTTCTGAAAACGAAGTAGTGGCGACTCTAAGCATTATTGAAAAAACTTTATCTGATATAAATTATGATTTCAGGTGGGGAGCAGGGATAGGAGCTGCCGAGAAAGTTTTGTTCGCTAAAGAATAAACATTTAGAAGCGGGTGATGGTTTGAGAAGAAAAATATTTCTGGGGATACTATTGATTATTTATTCAATCATGATTTTTATTTTTTCTTCCCGACCGGAAACTGGAATAGGGCAGTATTTTTATGGCCAGGACAAAGTGATGCACTTTACTGTTTATGGTATTCATGCTCTTCTTGGCCTGCTAACCTTAAGTGATAAGAAAATTTTATTAACACTCACACCATATTTTTTGGCGTTAATATTATCTGTTTTTTATGGAATATTTAATGAAATTTACCAATATTTTATTCCGGAAAGAACATTTTCCTTGGGAGATATCTTGGCTAATAGTTTGGGAATAATTACTTTTCTTATTCTAGCTTATATTTTCCAAGTCAAAAAACTAAAAGGTAAACTTTCGTGCCTGGCACGAAAGTTTACCTTTTAAGAATTAAAGGAGGAAAAAGAAATTGAATTTATTCAAAAAATTATGTGAAACACCGGGAATCTCGGGTTATGAGGAGAGGATCCGCGAGGTTATTAAGGAAGAGTTAGAAAAAGTAACTGATGTGGTAAAAATTGATAAATTAGGAAATATTATCGGGATAAAAAAAGCAAAAAAGATATCGGGTAAACCTACTCCTAAAAAAGTGATGCTTGCTGCCCATATGGATGAGATCGGCTTTATGGTTAGTTTTATTGATAAAGATGGTTTTTTAAGGTTCGCTCCGGTTGGGGGTTTTGATCCTAAAACTCTAATAGCTCAACGAGTAGTGGTTCATGGAGCGAAAGATATCGGGGGAGTAATAGGCACCAGGCCTATTCATATTTTAAGCGAGGAAGAGAGAAAAAAACTACCCCAAATTAAAGATCTTTTTATAGATGTAGGCATGAAGAAAGATGAAGTTTCCAAGATAGTAAAAAAGGGAGACTTTATCACTTTAGATAGGAATTTTATGGAATTAAATAAAAAAATAATCACTGCTAAGGCATTAGATGACAGAGCGGGAGTATATGTTATGATTGAGGCATTAAAAAGAATTAAAGACTGTTATGTTGATATATATGCTGTGGCAACTGTTCAGGAAGAAGTAGGGGTTAGAGGAGCTACTGTTTCTTCGTTTGCTGTTGAGCCTGATGTAGGTATTGCCCTTGATGTTACCATTGCCTCAGACATCCCGGGGACCAAAGAAGAGGAAGTTGCTACAACTTTAGGAGGAGGAACAGCCATATCTTTAATGGATTCTTATACTATTTCGAATAAGAAACTGGTTGATTTCTTAAGGAAATTAGCGGATGAAAACAAAATCAAATACCAGACAGACATATTATTGGGGGGAGGCACTGATGCGGGAGCAATACAAAGGAGTAAATCCGGAGTACCTGCCTGTACTCTTTCTATTCCTACCAGGTATATTCATTCAGTGGTAGAGATGTGCCACAAAGAGGATGTTGAGAGTTCTATCAATTTAATCTGCAAATTTTTGGAAAATGTTCACAAGGAAGAATTTTGATTTAGCGAATAAATAATAGTGAGAAAAAGAAGCCAAGAGGTGAATTGGTGAATAATTAGGCAAAGATGCAAAAAAGGTATATTTTGTCAAAAATTTATAACAGCTTATATCATTATTTTGGACCATTACACTGGTGGCCGGGAGTTACTCCCTTTGAGGTAATGGTGGGCGCAATTCTTACTCAAAACACTTCCTGGAGTAATGTGGAAAAAGTAATCAATAATTTAAGAAAAGATGATTTATTAAAACCTAAAAAACTTTATTATATGGAACAGAAAGAATTAGCTCATTTGCTTAAATCTTGCGGTTATTTTAATGTTAAAGCCCAAAGATTAAAAAATTTTTTAAACTTATTCATTACTGATTTTGATGGTTCTTGCGAGAAGATGTTTGAAGGTGATGATGGAGAATTAAGAGAAAAATTGTTAAAGGTAAATGGAATCGGTCCGGAAACAGCAGATAGTATATTATTGTATGCCGGGAAGAAAGCATTTTTTGTAGTTGATGCCTATACAAAAAGAATATTTTCCCGTCATAAGCTCATTTCGAAAGATTCTACATACTCCCAGATACAGGAATTTTTCATCAATAATATAGACAGGGATGTAGAATTATTTAACGAATTTCACGCGCAGATTGTCTTACTCGGAAAGACAATCTGTACCAGTAAGAATCCGGATTGTAACAAGTGTCCGATTGCTTTTTTAAATAGTGAATAGTGAATAGTCGTTGGTGAATAGTAAAGAAGAGAGAAATTAGGAGTCAGAATTCAGAAGTCAGAATATGATTAGCGGATGGTGCCAAAGAGGTAGGGAGTTCGATTTATTGAACCCGCCAGGAAAGTTACCTAAAAAAACACGGATCGGATAAATCTGACCTCTACACCAGATACTGTTTAAATAAGTTTTGAATTTAATAGAGTAGAGAGACGGTGCGTTGTAACTATAGGCGAAGGAGGAAAAATATGTTAGAAATTGTAAAAACCGATAGGAAATCAATTAATGATTATATCAATATTACCGGAAAAGAAGAAATTGAAAGCATAAAAAAATTAGCTTTACCCTTACAAGGGAAAAAGATAGTTCATATAAATAACACATCCTTAAGTGGAAGCGTGGCGGAGATCCTATCCACCTTAGTACCATTAATGAAAGATGTAGGGATGGAGGTTGAATGGCAGTTAATAAAAGGATCTGATGATTTTTTCAATGTAACTAAAAGTATGCATAATGGCTTACAGGGAATGGATATTCCCTTTACCAAAGAAATGAAAGAAATATTTTTAAAGAATAATCAACTAAACGAGAAGCTGTTTGAGGGGCAATATGATTTTGTAGTCATTCACGATATTCAACCGATGGCAATATTGAATTATCGAAAAGAGAAAAAAGGTAAATGGATTTGGCGGTCTCATATTGATCCCACCAATGCTCAGAAAAAAATATGGGAATTTACCAAGCGGCTCATAGAAAAGCACGATGCTGCTATATTTACTTTAAAAGAATATATAAAAGATGATCTTAAATTAAAAAATATTGCCGTAATCCCTCCGGCTATAGATCCCTTAAATCCCAAGAATAGGGATTTAGATCAGGAAGAGATTGAAAATATTGTAAGAAACTATAAAGTAGATCCGAATAGGCCGATTATTACTCAAGTTTCCAGATTTGATCCCTGGAAAGATCCTTTGGGAGTTATTGATATGTATAGAATGGTAAAGAAGGAAATAAGAGATGTACAATTGGTACTCATTGCTTCCATCACTAATGAGGATCCCGAGGGATGGGAATATTATGAAAAGACTGCCCGACATGCAGGCGAAGATTACGATATACATCTTCTTTCTAATTTAAACGGAGTAGGTAATCTGGAGGTTAATGCTTTTCAGAGAGCTTCAGATGTAATTATTCAGAAATCCTTAAGAGAGGGATTCGGATTAGTGATTACCGAGGCATTATGGAAGGGGAAACCCGTGGTGGCGGCTAATGTAGGTGGTATCCCTTTACAAGTAGATAACCGGCGCACAGGATTCTTGGTGGGCGATATTTCTGAATGTGCTGAAAGAGTTCTGCATCTTTTGAAAGATCCGGAAAGCGCAAAGAAGATGGGTACTTCAGGAAAAGAATATGTACGAAAGAATTTCCTAATTACTCGCTTGCTAAAAGATTATTTAAATTTATTTAATAGTATAAAATAAAAAGTTTAGAAAAATCATTATTATTTTCTATTATAAATAATGCTTAGATCTTTTAATTTTGGCATTTCAGTCTGTTCCAGTTTTAATATTTGTTGAGGTGTTATTCTCCATTGCCAGTTATTTTGTGGAGAGGCGGGGTTATTCATTCTTGCCTCTTTTCCCAATCCTAACACATCCTGAACCGGGGTTATAGCTAAAAAAGCCACTGAGGCTTGGGCTATACGAATAAATTCCCAGTGAATTTCTGCAAAATTAATCTTTTTCCCTAAATACCGCGTGATATTTTTTTTCTGATTTTGGGTTAATTCTTCTGATTGCCATCCTTGGATGGTATTATTATCATGAGTTCCGGTATAAACCACACAATCAGGCTCATAATGGTGAGGCAGATGAATACTGCGTGGAAAATTATTCCCAAAAGCAAAAATTAAGACCCGCATTCCCGGAAAACGCCATTTTTTTATTATTGATCTGACATCTTCTGTAATATCACCCAGATCTTCGGCAATAAAAGGAGCATGGGGAAATCGATTGATCAGATGCGTTAAAAAACTTTCCGTGGGAACCGTTACCCATTGACCGAGAATAGCGGTTTTTTCCTTAGAAGGAACTTCCCAATAAGACACTAATCCCCTAAAATGATCAATTCTTAAAAGATCGAACATTTGAAGATAATGTTTAATTCGCTGGATCCACCAGGCATATTTTTCTTTATAATGTTCTTCCCAATAATAGACTGGATTCCCCCAAAGTTGCCCAGTCTTGCTGAAATAATCCGGAGGGACCCCGGCTTGATAAATTTGTTGCTTATCCCGATCTAATTTAAAGAGTTGAGGATGACACCAGACATCCATGCTGTTATAGGTAACGTAAATAGGTAGGTCCCCGATTATTTTAATATTTTTTTTCTGACAGTAATCTCTTAATTGATCCCATTGATGAAAAAAGAGGAATTGTATAAATTTTTCCCGATCCATTTCTGGTGCCAGCTCTTTCTTTAATTTTTGAATTGTGGCTTGGTGTCTATTTTTAATTTCTGAAGGCCACTGACTCCATGATTTTCCTTTAAAATGGGACTTGAGTGATTGAAAAAGGGCGTAATCTTCCAGCCAAAATAAATTTTGCTGGCAAAACTCTTGAAACTCTCCCTGATATTTCACTAATTTGAGAAATTTCTGATAGGATTTATCAAATAAATTTTTTTTAAGAACATAAATTCGCTTAAAATCGATATCTTTTTTTTGAGGTGAAAAACAATTAATAGTCTCCTCTTTTTTTAGAAAGCCATCTTGATAGAGTAACTCGGGGCTGATAAAAAGGGGATTTCCGGCAAAAGTAGCAAAGGAATGATAAGGGGAATTGTCATATTTTTGTTCAGTTGGGTTTAAAGGTAAAATTTGCCAAAAACTTTGATTGTTTTTAGCTAATAAATCAATGAATTTATAAGCATGTGGTCCCAAATCTCCGATACCATACTCTGATGGTAAAGAAGAAATATGCATTAAAATACCACTGTATCTTTCGTCCATTTTTACCAATAATCCTTATTACCGAAAATTAGGGTTACAGAAAAATAATTAATTTGTTTTCCACCGGCAGGAAATGATTTAACGAACTTTGAAAAGATATCAACAAAATTTTCATTACCAAGATATCTCAATATGAAGAATAGTGCCTAATTGTTTAAATTGGGATAGCCATTTTTGATTTTCTTCATCACTTTTTGCAGCTTTTTCCTGAATTATCTTCATTTCTTCTTGTTGATATAATTCAAAGAATAAATTCTGAGCTTTCCACAGATGAAGCTGTAAAGTAAGTGGTTTTATAATATTAAGAACCTCAATGATTTGAATAATCTTATCCAAGCTGTTTAAATTCACCTGTAAACTACCTAAAGATTGGCTGATCCAGGTACTTATTCTGTATCCTAAAGTAGCATGATCAAAGGAAATGGATGAGTCTTGAACTTCCTGGACTAATTCCTTTAATTTAGTGAGATCAATGACTTCCCGGGAAAATAAATCCAGCAATTCTTGATTATTTTCGTAGGCGGTAATAAAGGAAAGTGGTGGAAGAATAGGAATATTTAACTGTTTTAAGAAGTTTAGCATGGTGTAATTTTCCAGGTAGATCTGATGAAGGTTAGCGTTAGTTTTTTCCAAGCTGAGATTCATGATTTCCCCAATTACTTTTCTTTGCTCATCCTTAAACAGATACCATAATGAATAATTGTTAGAACCAAAATACTGATCCATTAATCTAATGATAGCTGTCACATCTCCTAAATTAAGAGCTTTACTTATTTCATTTTGCATGGCGTCATAAGTTTTTTCATCTTGATAGCGTTTTACTCCACCGTTGACGTTATGATCTCCTAAATAGAGTACGGCAAAACAAAATTTATCTTCTTCCCAGGTGACTTCTGATCGGATATTTGTCTCGCCGATAGCCATTTTTAATTTGCCACTCCCCAAGCGATTTATTTTTTTTTGGGTGATTTGATAACAAAAAATACTATTTTGATAACCGTCAAAGAGAGAAGATATGGCATAATGGGCAGCTACTCTTAATAGGTCAACCATTATCGGCTTGATTAATGACTGATAAATTTTGGCTCCGTTTTGGTAACGCGATATATTACTGGGAGCCTGTTCCAGTATTTTTAAATATTCTTCTTCCGGAGAATGATCGGTAAATCTTTGAATAAGCTGAATACAGCGAGCGGCATATTCTAAGATCTGGATAGTCTCAATACCGGAAATTTCGTTAAAAAACCAACCACAGCTGGTGTACATAAGCATCGCATTTCTCTGCATCTCTAATAAGGTCAGTGCATTTGTTTTTTCTCCTGGATTAAGCAGATGGGAACTGTATTCCCCTAAAAAAGTTTCGATATGGTCTGAGTTTCGATTTAAAATAACTGAAATATATTCGTTTCTTGCTTGCCATATATCTTTAAAATAGGCGGAAGCTTTTTGTTCAAAGATGTTAATGGTTTGATCTCTTAGCCAATCCATTGCTTCTCTCAAGGGCTTTCTCCATTTTTGATGCCAATTAGTGTGCATACCGCTATTACAGCCGCAATCATTTCGCCATCGTTCAATCCCGTGGGTACAACTCCAGGAGGTATTTTCTACAATTTCCACTTCATAATTAGGGGGGTAAAATTCTAAGTATTCTCCGTAATTGGTGAGGGCAGCTGTTTTGTTTTTTTCAAGATATTGTAAACAATATGCCAGAGCCATATCACCAAAGCGATGATGGTGACCGTAAGTTTCACCGTCTGTTGCAATATGGACTAGTTCCGGTTGAGTATTATCTTGGGAAAAGGAAATGAGTAAGCGATTAGCCAGTTTTTCACCATTACTTAAAATATCTCCAAAACTTACCTCATGGGAAATTGGCCCATTATAGAAAAAAAGATGAATTGATTTTCCTGAAGGGAGATGACACAGATAAGGTTGCTTGCAATTAAGGTTTGTCTGTTTAACTTCTTGCCAGGGGGTATCTTTCCCCATTTTACGAATTTTTTTGGCTTGATGTGGGGCAAGAATGGTAAATTGAATCCCCAGTTCTGCCATGATTTCCAGGGTTCGATAATCCACCGCTGTTTCCGATAACCACATCCCTTCGGGAAATCGGCCGAAACGGGACTGAAAATCTTTGATGCCCCAGTAAATCTGGGTATATTTATCCCGGTCATTGGCAAGCGGCATAATAATATGATTATAGATTTGGGCAATTGCAGAACCATGACCATGGTAGCGTTCCTGACTTATTTTATCCGCCTCTAAAACAGCTTGATAAATTTCAGGTTGATGTTTTTCCATCCAGGAAAGAAGAGTTGGGCCAAAATTAAAACTAATACGGGAATAATTATTCATAATTTTAATAATATTTCCTTGTTTGTCCAAAATACGCGAAGTGCTATTCCCTTTGTAGCATTCTTCGGAAATTCTTTCATTCCAATCATGAAAAGGGTAGGCAGAATCTTGTAGCTCAACTTCCTCTAACCAGGGATTTTCCCGGGGCGGTTGATAAAAATGACCATGAATACAGATATATTTTTTTTGGTTTTGGTTCATTTTACTTGCTCCTTATCAATTGTCCCTCTCTTTTTTAAAAAAAGTATACCTAAGGGAGGAAGGGTAAGGGAAAGAGAGTAATCTTTTCCGTGAATAGGGAAGGGAGTTGATTGTACAGTACCGAGATTTCCCTGTCCACTCCCGCCATAAATAATGGCATCACTATTTAATTTTTCTTCCCAAATTCCTTTACTCGGCACACCAATGCGGTAATGATGCCAGGGAATCGGAACAAAATTGCAGATCACCAGTATCTGATCATCTTTCTTTTCACCTTTTCTTAAAAAGATCAACACAGAATGCTCCGAATCACGGTTGTCGATCCATTCAAATCCCTGGGGTTCAAAATCGAGTTGGAAGAGGGCCTTCTCATTCTTATAAAAAAAATTTAAATCACTGATCCATTTAAGGATTCCTTGATGATCAGGGTAGTCAAGTAAATGCCAATCAAGGCTGGTGTCATGGTCCCATTCCTTTCTTTGTCCAAATTCTCCACCCATAAAAAGCAATTTTTTTCCAGGGTGAGCAAACATATAACCGAACAGTAAGCGTAAATTGGCGAATTTTTTCCAATCGTCACCGGGCATTTTTTCTAATAAAGATTTTTTTCCGTGGGTAACTTCATCATGAGATAGAGAGCTGATGAAATTTTCATTAAAAGCATAAAGCAGGCTAAAAGTTAGTTGTTGTTGATGGTATTTACGGAAAATAGGGTCTTGGGAAAAATAAGATAGTGTATCATGCATCCAGCCCATATTCCATTTCATACCAAATCCGAGACCACCTAAATAGATAGGGCGGGAGACCATCGGCCAGGCGGTAGATTCTTCGGCGATGATCTGAACGTCTGGGAAATTTTGATAAATAACTTCATTTAACTTCTTGATGAAATCAATCGCTTCCAGATTTTCTCTTCCCCCGAATTGATTGGGGATCCATTCGCCTTCTTTGCGAGAATAATCCAGGTAAAGCATGGAGGCAACAGCATCTACCCGCAGGCCGTCAATATGGTATTTTTCTAACCAGAAAAGGGCGCTGCTGATTAAAAACTCTTTAACCTCGTTTCTTCCGTAATTAAAGATATAACTATGCCAGTCAGGGTGGAACCCTTTCTGCGGGTCAGCGTGTTCGTAGAGATGGGTTCCATCAAAATAAACCAGTCCGTATTCATCACCGGGGAAATGGGAAGGTACCCAATCCAAAATGACACCAATTCCTTGTTGATGAAGATATTCAACAAAATACATAAAATCTTGAGGTGATCCGTAACGGCTGGTTGGAGCAAAATATCCCAGGGTTTGATAACCCCAGGAGCCATAAAAGGGGTGTTCCATAATCGGAAGTAGTTCAACATGGGTAAATCCTGCTTGCTTCACGTAATCTGCCAGGATAGGAGCTAATTTTCGGTAATCCAGAGAACAATTGCTCGAATCAAGTTGTTGGCGCCAGGAACCTAAATGTATTTCATAGACCGAAAAAGGCATTTTTAAGTTATTATATCTTTTTCGATGGCTCATCCAGTGTTGATCTTGCCAGTGGTAATCTAAATCCCATATGATTGATGCCGTTTTAGGTGGTTTTTCCCAGTAAAAGGCAAAAGGATCTCCTTTATCAACTTGATAATCCTTATGCCGGGATTTTATCTGAAATTTATAGCGCATTCCTTTTTCAATTTCGGGGATAAAGCCTTCCCATATACCACTGTCAGCATGTATTTGCTTTAATGGATGAGTATAGGATTGCCATTGATTAAAATCTCCGATAACCGCAACTGATTGGGCATTGGGAGCCCATATGGAAAAGTGCACGCCCTCTCTCTCATTGAATTTTATTTGATGTGCTCCTAATTTTTCATACAACCGATAGTGTGTTCCTTCTTGATAAAGATAAATATCATCTTTACTAAATAGGGAAAAATATTCCATTTGATGAAATTTATATTTATTCATTTATCTCTCCTAATTCATATAAAATACCTTTAAATGGGATCGGCAGCCAGTCAGGTCGGTTATTCATCTCATAACCTATTTCATAAACCGCTTTTTCCAGAAGGTAGATTTTTAACAGTTGAGATAGTTGTTCTTTTGTTTCGGGTAAGAATGAATTTCCTTGCGAATGTTTTAGATAAGCTTTTAAAAATATTTTAGCAGTGTAGTGAGCCCATAGGTTTGCCCATGGTTCCAGTACTTTATAATTCCCTGGAATATGTTTTTGTATTAAGGGAGCAAAAGCAGCGTAATGAAAAGAACGGAGCATTCCGGTAACATCTTTCAAAGGACAACGTTTTAATCTTCTTTCTCCCAGTGGTCGGGCTGGTTCGCCTTCAAAATCGATAATGTAGAAATCATTTCCGGTATATAGGACTTGTCCAAGATGATAATCTCCGTGAATTCTGATTTTCATTCCTTTTATTTTCTTAGAAAGAAGGATCTTGCAATATTTTAATATTCGGGATTCGCTGGTTAATATGCGATCCAGGTCATTTTGGAGATCTTCGGGAAATTGTCTGGCACTTTTTTTTAAACCCTGGAATGTTCGTTTAATCAAGGTCTGGATGGATTGGTAAAGAGCGCGTTGATAAAGCATAGAAAAGGTTTCTGGTCTAAAATCTTGATTTTCACTGGGTTGAGCCAGAGCCTGGTGAAGTTCTGCCGTTCTTTTACCCAGAAGGCTGATCATTTCAATATAGGGAATGCCGATTAGCTCCTGAAAGATTTCCGGAATATCTTCTTCCAGTGTATCAGTAAGGGAATTCGGAAGAGAAGGAGTTTTATCCAGTTCGCCTATTTTAGAAAGAACCCTTTCGTAGTAACGTCCTAAGGCATCCTGTGTATAATTCCAGGCATTTCCTACACTTTGGATAAATGGATATAAAATTCCCAGGGTAATTACTGCGTGGTTATTTTTTTGAAATTCGATTGCCCCGGAGAAGGGAGGTATATTGGCATAATTGGCTTCTTCGGTCAAATATTTTCCCAGTTCTAAATCCGGATTAACACCTTCGTCCAGTTTGCGGAATAGTTTAAGGACTACATCCTTTTCATAAATAATTGAGGAATTACTCTGTTCAGTATCCAATAATCTTGAATTTTCAAAGGTCGTTGCCTTTTTACTTAATTTTCGGAAATATTTTCCGGGATAGGCTCGAATTGTACCTTGTTCACCTTTAATAGTTCGTCTTCTGGTGATAAGTTGGATCAAGGTTTGATGAAATCCGGTATCATGGACTGCATCATAGACAATGCCATCCTGGTTACTCGTATGAACTTTGAATAAAATACATTGTGGGATTTCATGTAGTAAGTATTCTGCTTTTTCCTTTTCCAGATAGGAAAGAGGAAGGAGGTACTCTTCTTCCAATCCTTCAGTATAGCTTACTTTTAGAAAAAGTAGCAAAGAAGTACTATCCACATTCTTTACTAATATTTTTTCTGTTATATTAACTTTTCTTATTCTTTGTGATTTCTTGCCAAACCAACGTTGTTCTTTTAAGAAAAAGGGGATAATTGAATTTTCTAACAATTGGGTTGTTTTACCTTTAAAAAAGTTGAGCCAACTGGTTTGGGTACTTAATATCGGGATTTTCTCCCTTTTCTGGGTAATTTTCAGATCATCTTCTTTCTGGAGGGAAAACCAGAAATAATCATGAAATCCCATGGTTAAGATATAAGGGGTTTCTTTAATGATTGGGAACTGATTTCTGCTGAAAAGCTCTATCGGGCGATAACCGGTATATTGGCTTAAATCTAATTCTGCTACCTGGGAAAACCGGGATAGATTGATCACTACAAGAATAGTTTCCTCTTCATATCGACGAATAAAAGCCAGAATTTTATAATTCTCCGGATGAAGAAACTCAATACTGCCTCTCCCAAAGGCCTTATATTTTTTCCGCATATCGATCACTCTTTTCATCCACCAAAGAAATGATGTCTGATTTTTCTCCTGGTTTTCCACGTTTACAGTTTCGTAATGGTATTCCGGATCAATAATAACCGGGAGATAAAGTTTTTGGGTATTTGTTCTAGAAAAACCGGCATTGCGATCTGGACTCCAGTGCATGGGAGTCCTTACTCCATCCCGGTCTCCCAGGAAATGGTTGTCTCCCATGGCAATTTCGTCTCCATAATAGATAGTCGGGGTTCCCGGCAGGGAAAAAAGAAGTATATTCATGATTTCCATTTTTCTTCTATGGTTATCCAACAAGGGAGCTAACCGTCGGCGAATACCCAAATTAATTCTAGCGGTAGTATCTCGAGCGTAAACTCGATACATATAGTCTCTTTCCTCATCAGTGACCATTTCCAGGGTTAACTCGTCGTGGTTTCTTAAAAAAATAGACCATTGGCAGTTATCCGGAATTGTTGGGGTTTGATCTAAAATATCTATGATGGGAAATCGATCCTCCATTTTTAAAGCCATAAACATGCGGGGCATTAGCGGGAAGTGAAAAGCCATATGACAGGCATCTCCTTGACCAAAATATTGTATGGCATCTTCTGGCCATTGATTCGCTTCGGCCAGGATCATCCTGTTTTGGTAATGCTTATCCATATGGGAACGCAATTTTTTTAAAAATTCCAATGACTCCGGCAGATTTTCACAATTAGTACCTTCTCTTTCAAATAAATAGGGGACTGCATCCAGACGAATTCCGTCAACTCCCATTTTCATCCAAAAATCTACTACTTTCAACATGGCTTGCTGGACTTCCGGATTATCATAATTTAAATCAGGTTGATGAGAATAGAAACGATGCCAGTAATAATAGCCGGATATAGGTTCCCTGGTCCAGTTAGATGACTCGAAATCTTTAAAAATAATTCGGGCTTCCTGGTATTTATCTGGAGTCTCACTCCAGACATAAAACTTACCCCATTTTGAATTTGGACCTCCTTTTTTTGCTCTTTGAAACCAGATATGCTGGTCCGATGTATGATTTAAGACCAATTCTATGACCACTTTCATTTCCCTTTGATGAGCTTTCTTTAAAAAATATCTGAAATGTTGTAAATTACCGTAATTGGGATGGACATTGAAATAGTCAGCAATATCATATCCATCATCCTTTAAAGGAGATGGGAAAAAAGGAAGCAGCCAGAGGGTGTTAACCCCTAAATTGTATAAGTAATCTAATTTTTCAGTTAATCCCTGAAAATCACCGATTCCGTCTTCGTTTTTATCGAAAAAAGTTTTGACGTGAAGTTCATAGATAATGGCATCTTTGTACCATAAAGGGGTTTCCGAATAAGTATCTTGGGTAGTCATGGGGCATCCTCCTTATGCGAAATAATCAAAATCACTTTCTTTCTTCAATCTTTTTTTCATTTTAAAGATATGGGCAGGAAGGGTATTTGGATTTAATTCCACATAATTGTATTCGCCCTTCCAGATATATTGATCGCCTCCTAATAGGTCATGGGCAAGGAAGGGCTGGTCAGTTTCAATACCCATATCAGATAGCGGAACCTGAACCCATCCTGACTGGGTATAGTGAGGATCTAAATTAATCACCACTAAAATAATATTGGACAGATCATTGTTAAATTTAGCAAAACAAATCAAATTATCATTATCTACATGATAGAATTTGAGATTATTAGTCATCTGAAAGGCGGAATTCTCCCGTCTAATTTGATTGATTCGGGAAATAAAATCACGAGTATTTTCTTTGATGTCTTCATTTTTCCACTGCTTTATTTCATATTTTTCTGAATAAAGATATTCTTCTTTTCCGGCAATAGCCTGATTAATGAATCGTTCATAGACAGGTCCATAAATCCCGTAATTGGAAGAAAGGGTAGCAGCTAAAATAAATCGAATAAGAAAAGCCGGTCTATTTCCCGATTGCAGATATTCAGAAAGGATATCCGGCGTATTTGGCCAAAAATTTGGGCGAAAGTATTCTTTAATCTTGCTATTGGTGAGCTCATTCAGATATTCCGTTAATTCATTTTTGGTATTTCTCCAGCTGAAATAAGTATAAGATTGGGTAAAACCGACTTTAGCCAGACGATACATTACTTTTGGTCGAGTAAAAGCTTCTGCGAGAAAGATAACCTCCGGGTATTTTTCTTTAACTTGACCAATCAGCCACTCCCAAAATAGAAAAGGTTTAGTATGAGGGTTGTCGACTCGAAAGATTTTAATTCCTTGTTCTATCCAGTAAAAAGTAATTTTCTTGAGTTCTTGCCATAATTCTTGCCAGTGATCTGTTTCAAAATCAAAGGGTACGATGTCCTCATATTTTTTGGGAGGATTTTCAGCATACTGAATGGTCCCATCCGCTCGCCATCTGAACCATTCCGGATGGATTTTAATATAAGGATGATCCCGGGAACACTGAAAAGCTAAATCCAGGGCTATTTCAATACCATATTCTTTTGCTTTTTTTATCAACCGATGGAAGTCGTTGAGATTTCCCAGTTGGGGATGAATAGCCATATGTCCACCGGATTCATCTCCTATCGCCCAGGGACTTCCCGGATCTCCTTTTTGAGCAATTATACTATTATTTTTCCCTTTACGGTGGGTTTTTCCAATGGGGTGAATAGGGGGAAAATAAAGAATATCAAAACCCAGCTTGGCAATATCAGGCAGGATTTTTTCGCAATCTAAAAAAGTGCCATGCTGGTTTTTTTCTTGGGAACAGGAACGGGGGAACAGCTCATACCAGGTGCTAAATAAAGCTTTCTTTCGATCAATGATTACCTTTAATTTTTTACAATAGCGAATTTTATGATATTTTAAAGGATTTTCTTGAATAATAATCGACAGTGTCTTATCCTGGAGAATGGCTACTAATTTTTCGGGTTTGTCTTCTTCTTTTAATCTGGTAATAATCTGGTTTATATATTTTCTTTCTTTTAAGGTTATTTGTTGAGCTAATCTTTCCAAAAGAGGAATATTACTTAAGATGTCAACTTTTATTTTTTCCTGCGCTTGAAATCTTTTTGGGATATTATTCAGCCAGGTTATTAAAGGATCGACCCATCCTTCTATACTGTAATCGTAGATACCTATTCCTTGGACTGTAAAATCTCCGGACCACCGGTCATTTCCTTCAAAGTTCATGGGAGAAAACTGCCATTTTTCTTTTCCTTTTTTTCGAAATAGAAGAGAGGCTCTGATCTGATCATGACCATCAGCAAAGATATCTGCCGTGACCTTTATTTTTTCTCCGATAATTCTTTTGATGGGAAATGAACCACCATCAATTTCAGGTTGGACATTTTCAATGACCACTCTGTTTTTTTTATTTTTATTAAGGTAATAAATAAGAAAAATCCTTTCTATCTTATCTTTGGATATATTTTTCTATTGATTTTAACATGTTAGCAGGATAACGGGCTTTACTTATTCGGCGAGCTAGCTCCTTTTCCCCGAATACATCGCGAATCCAGATGGCGAAATCATTATGTTGCTCATTTACATGAAAAGAAAATAAACCCTGGTCCATATATTGTAAATTTTCCATTAATTCAGCAATATTTTTTAACTTTTTTCCGTTGTTTAAATAAAAATAGTTTTGTACTGAAGGAGCTTCTTGATTAATATCGATATTCTGGTATTTTTTTGCCATTTTTTTCTAACCTCCTATTTTTTTAATCTATTCAATTACAATTTTATCGTTAGTGTAAACTTTAGTGGGGTAATTGAATTTGCAAATCTCTTATTTTTATGATATCATTTTGCACTACATATATCAAGAAAATGAATTGTCTTTTTTATTTTTTACCGCTGAAGGATGGTACAGTTATTAAATTTTAAAATGTATTGACGGAAAAAAATGAGGCAAGATATTTCAGTTCTATATATAAATAGTTAAGTTGAATCTACAATTTTTATTGTAGGTAAATAAGATTATCAATCATTGTCGAGCTTTGAAAGGAGCACTTATGGAAGCTAAGGGAGGAGTCCTTTTTCAAATTCCTAAAAGGTTTAAAAAAGATAAAAAAATTGCCTATTTTTCTATGGAAATATGTGTAGATGGCAAAATACCTTCTTACAGCGGAGGATTGGGGATTTTAGCCGGCGATATGCTCCGCTCTTCTGCGGACTTAAAAGTTCCCCTGGTTGGTGTTACCTTGCTTTATAAGAAGGGGTATCTACATCAAGAAGTTGATAAAAAAGAAGGGATTCAGGTGGAATTACCCGAAGAATGGAATCCTCAAGATTATATGCAATTATTACCCAATAAAATTTTAATCGAAATTGAGAATAGAAAAGTTTGGATTCAGGCATGGCTTTTTTGTATAAAAGGTTTGGATAATTATTGCACCCCCGTCTTATTTTTGGATACTGATTTACCGGAAAATAGTGTTTATGATCGTAGTCTTTCTGATTACTTGTATGGTGGTGACAAAAGATACCGGCTCGCCCAGGAAATTGTATTGGGAATTGGCGGAGTGAGAATGCTTAGGGAGCTGGGATTTAATACTATCTCTAAATATCATATGAATGAAGGACATGCTAGTTTGTTGACTTTGGAACTGCTCGATTATTATCATCATCAGGAGGAAAAGTGGAATAATAGTCTTGTCGAGAAAGTTAAAAGCTTGTGTATTTTCACCACTCATACACCGGTACCTGCTGGCATGGATCAATTTTCTTATGACTTGGTGAGAAAGGTTTTAGGAAAACCTATCCCTGAACCCTTATTAAAGGAATTCGGTGGACAAGAAAGCTTGAATATGACTGCTCTTGCTCTTAATCTAAGCCATTATATAAATGGAGTGGCCAAAAGACATGGAGTAATTTCCCAGGAGATGTTTCCCGGGTACCATATTAATTCAATTACCAATGGGGTTCATTCTGCTACCTGGGTAAGTCCTCATTTTCGAAAACTCTTTGATCGTTATATTCCGGGGTGGGAAAATGATCCCTTTAGTTTGCGATACGCTTTAAATATACCGGATGAGGAAGTATGGCAAACTCATCAGGAAGCGAAAAAATGTCTTATTGATATTATTTTTCAAGAAACAGGGGTGCAATTTAATTCGGAAGTGTTAACCATTGGTTTTGCCAGGAGAGCAACAGCTTATAAACGGGCAGATTTAATCTTTTATGATATCAATAGGTTGGTAGATATTTCCAGAAAGACTGGTAAAATCCAACTAATATTCTCTGGTAAAGCCCATCCTAAAGATTGGTCGGGGAAGGAATTAATCCAAAAGATTGTTCATATTTCCCAACAGCTTAAAGGACAAATAGAGGTTGTTTACCTGGAAAATTATAATTTAGATTTAGCTAAGAGAATAGTTTCGGGGGTAGATTTATGGTTAAATACTCCCAAAAAACCGCTAGAAGCATCAGGTACTTCAGGAATGAAAGCAGCACACAATGGCATCCCTAGTTTAAGTATTTTAGATGGATGGTGGATCGAAGGCTGCGTTGAAGGATTTACCGGATGGGCGATTGGATCAGCACCTGATATCAAAAGCAGTGATCAGGAAGATGCAGCTTCCTTATATGATAAATTACACAATACAGTTATCCCAATTTATTACCAGAATAGAGGAAAATGGATTAATATCATGCGTCATAGTATTGCCATAAATGCTTCCTTCTTTAACACCCATCGAATGGTTCTTCAATACGGATTAAACGCTTATTTATAATAAATCGGTAAACAATTGATTTTAATCTGTATTACTTGATTTCGCACAGTTTTACTTCTTATGCTTCCTAAAAACTGATCATATTTTCCAGAATTATAGATTTGGAATAGAAGATCATTTTTTTACTATAATGGATTTATATAGTATAATAATAAAAAGATGATCGATAAATAAAAAGTAATATTCCCACGACAAAAACTTCGAAAAAGCTTTTTATAATCAAGAGGTGAAATTGAAGATGGCACGAATATTAATTGTTTCTAACCGGCTTCCGGTAACTGTCAGTAAAAACAAAGATAAGATTAAATTTCTTCCCAGCGCCGGAGGATTAGCTACTGGCATGTCTTCTTTTCATCAAAATTATGATTGCCTGTGGATTGGCTGGCCGGGTATAGTAAAAGACCGGATTAACGAAAAAGGCATAAAAGAAATTATCACTAAACTGGAAAGATTAAATAACTACCCGGTCTTTTTGTCTCAATCACAGATACAAGCCTACTATAATGGATTTTGTAATAAAACTATCTGGCCTTTATTTCATTCTTTTACTCAATATGCAGTCTACCAAAATTCTCTTTGGGATGAATACAATCGAGTCAACAGGATTTTCTGCGAAGTCATTTTAAATATTGTCCGGCCAGATGATATAATCTGGGTGCATGATTATCAGTTAATGCTACTTCCTAAAATGTTAAGAGAGAAACGGCCTGATTTAACTATTGGTTTTTTCCTACATATTCCTTTTCCCCCTCAGGAAATATATCGACTACTTCCCTGGCGCGAGAAGATACTCAAAGGTATTTTAGGTGCAGATCTTATTGGTTTTCACACTTATGATTATGTACGAAATTTTTTAGACTCGGTATTACGCCTTTTTGGCGATGAAAGTAATATGGGTTATCTCAACTATCAGAACCGTATTTTGAAAGTAGATACATTCCCTATGGGCATTGATTATGAGCGATTTTCTTCCTCTATTCATAATCCTGATACCAAAAAAGAGATCAAAAAAATTGGAGAACTGATTGGAGAGAAGAAAATCATTCTTTCTATTGACCGGATGGATTATACTAAAGGGATCGTTAAACGCTTGGAAGCCTATGAATATTTCCTGCAGAAGAATTCAGAATATCTGGAAAAAGTAATTTTGATTATGATAGTTGTTCCTTCGCGTGCTCGGGTAAAACAGTACCAGCGATTAAAAGAACAGGTAGATGAGTTAGTTGGAGAAATTAATGGTAGATACGCTACGATTGGCTGGTCTCCCATCAGGTATCTTTTCAGATCTATTCCTTTTTATGAACTGACCGCTCTTTACTATCTTGCTGATGTTGCCCTAATAACCCCTTTAAAGGATGGAATGAATTTAGTAGCCAAAGAATTTATCGCCACTAAAAACAATGGTAAGGGAGTATTAATCTTAAGCGAAATGGCTGGTGCTGCTAATGAAATGGGTGAAGCTTTAATTGTAAATCCTAATAATAGAGAACAGATTTCCTGGTCTATAAAATATGCTCTAAATTTATCACAAGAAATACAGAAAAAAAGAAACCGGGTTATGCAAAAACGATTGAAAAATTATCATGTAAGAAAGTGGGCGGATGACTTCAAAGAAAGTCTTTTACAGGTTAAAAGTATGCAGGCAGAATTTTCTGTAAAAGATTTTTCACTCAAAAACCGTTTAAAGATTATAGAAGATTATCAAAAAAGTAAAAATCGCTTATTTCTTTTAGACTATGATGGAACTTTAATCCCCACTACTTATAAATTTAAGAAGATCAAACCCGGTAAAAAAATCTTAAGTATCATTCAACAATTAATCCAGGATAAAAAAAATCAAGTGGTAATAGTCAGCGGTCGGGGAAAAGATATTTTAGAAAAATGGTTTGCGGATATTGATATCGGATTGGTTGCCGGGCATGGCACCTGGTTAAGGGAAAAGATTGGGCAATGGAAAACTGTAAAGCCGCTAAGCAATAAATGGAAAAACCAAATCAAACCCTTGCTTGAGCTTTATGTTAACAGAACTCCCGGTTCATTTATTGAAGAGAAAGATTATTCCCTGGTCTGGCATTATATTAAAACTGATCCCTCTTTTGGCCGAATAAGAGCCTTAGAGCTAAAATCCTCTCTTTTATATCTTACCTCAAACTTGAATCTTGAAGTACTTCACGGAGAAAAGGTTATTGAAATTAAACCTACGGGAATTAATAAAGGTGTAAGTGCTGATTATTGGATTTCCCAAAAAGACTGGGATTTTATTCTGGCGATAGGTGACGATTGGTCAGACGAAGATACTTTTCAAAATATACCTGATTTTGCTTATTCTATTAAAGTGGGCAAAGGATCATCTCTATCTAAATATAATATTGAGTCTTCTATTGAAG